>JALZLF010000092.1 GCA_030858865.1 Actinomycetota bacterium
CTCGTGGGGGCAGTGTCGGCAGAGAAGCTGCAACAAGATCGTGCGCGGCGCTACATCGCTGAACGCATCCTCACCCAGCTCGTCGAGGTCGCCGCTGCGGTCAACAGCCACATCGCCGCGGCTCTCCTCGGGCGAGCGCCACGAGACTACGCAGACTCCTTCGATGAAGCAGCCCGGGCTGGTGCCATCCCCGAAGGTCTCGCCCAGGAGCTGCACTCTCGGGCGGCCTGCGCAACGTGTTGACCCATGAGTATCTCGAGGTCGACCTCGGGCGCGTCGCCGACGCCATCCCTCACGCGTTGCACGGATACCGACGCTTTGTCCAGGCGGTCGCCTCGTTCCTCGAGTCCTCTTCGAGCGCCCCGGATGGCGCAGGCGCCGGACCGGCCGTGCAGGGCGGCAACCCCTTGTCAGGCCCGAGCACCGAGGTCTAGTGTTCCGGCCCCTTCCCGGGCCGCAGCGTTCGGGGCAGCGAAGCCAAGGAGACCGTCATGTGGACTCGCGCTCTGGCCGTAATCGGCGCCCTCGCGCTCGTCGGTGCGACGCTGGTCAGCGGGTCGGGCGGACCGACCCCGACCGCGGTCGCCCAGGAGACCGCCGGTCTGGAGTTCGTGATCAGCACCGCGGACGGCGTCCAGGAACAGCGCGCGCCGGGGCGGATGTTCGTGCTCGTGTCCCGCTCAGGCGACACCGAGCCCCGCTTCCAGGTCGACGTCGTGGACGGCATCCCCTTCTGGGGTCCCAACGTCTCCCTGCGGCCGGGCGAGGAGGTCGCCCTGTCCGACGGGCGGAACACCTATGGGTATCCGCTGCGCAAGATGAGCCAGCTGCCGCCCGGCGACTACCACGTCCAAGCGTTCTTCAACCGGTACAGCAGATTCGACCGCTCGGACGGATCGACGGTGCGGCTGCCGATGCCCTGCGGCGACGGGCAGTCGATGTTCGAGCAACCCGACAACCTCTACAGCGAGGTCCAGCAGGTCACATTGGAGCCGATGAGCTCGCAAACCGTCGAGCTGGTGCTCGACCAGCGGATCGAGCCAGCCGATCCGGTGCCCGACGGTGGCACCTGCCAGCAGGGCAACCCCGCAGACTCCGAGCACGTCAAGCATGTGAAGATCCGCAGCGAGGTGCTCAGCGAGTACTGGGGACGGCCCATGTACATCGCGGCCAACGTGCTGCTGCCTGCCGGGTACGACGACCCCGCCAACCGGACCGTGCGGTACCCGCTGGTCGTGCGGCACGGCCACTTCCCGTCCTCGCCGCCGTTCCGGTTCGCCGAGGACGGCAGCAACGAGTTCTCGCAATGGTGGCTGTCGGACGCCGCCCCGCGGATGGTCGCCGTGGAGATCCGCCACGAGAACCCCTACTACGACGACTCCTACGCGGTGAACTCCCGCAACCTCGGACCCTACGGCGACGCGATCAACGCCGAGCTGCTGCCCGAGATCGAACGGGAGTTCCGCACCATCGGTCAACGCTGGGCTCGGGTGCTGACCGGCGGCTCGACCGGCGGCTGGGAGGCGATGGCGACCCAGATGTTCTACCCGGACCTGTACCAGGGCACCTGGGCGCTCTGCCCGGACTCGCTGGACTTCCGCCGGCACCAGATCGTCGACGTCTACGAGGACGGCAACGCCTACTTCACGCAGCACGAATGGGAGCGGGTCGCGCGACCGTCCGCGCGCGAGGTCAGCGGCGACATCATTTGGACGATGGGGCAGGAGAACCACTTCGAGCTGGCGCTCGGCACCGCCAGCCGCTCGGGCGGTCAGTGGGACATCTGGGAGGCGGTGTTCGGTCCGCAGCGTGCCGACGGCTATCCGGCGCGCGTCTGGAACAAGGCGACCGGCAAGATCGACCACGAGGTGGCCGAGGCCTGGCGGCCCTTCGACCTGCGCTCCAAGATCGTCGAGGAGTGGCCTGAGCTCGGTCCCAAGCTGACCGACCAGCTGCACGTCTACGTCGGCGACGACGACACCTACTTCCTCAACCTCGGCGTGGAGCTGTTCCAGGAGGCCGTGGAGCAGCTCGACAACCCGCCGGCCAACGCCGAGTTCGTCTACGGAGCCAACCAACCGCACTGCTGGAGCCCGTACACCTCCGAAGAGCTCCTCGACGTCATGGCCGACCACATCGTGGCGCAGGCTCCGGGAGGTGCCGACACCGCGCAATGGGCCGGACCGGATGCGGAGGCGGCGCGAGCTGCCCGGCGCCCGGGCGGACACGTGGAGAACGACCGCGCACGCGGTGGGCGAGGCCAGTAAGCGCTTCACCCACGCAGCCTGGGAACCAAGGACCGCGCCGCCCTCGGGACGCTGCGAGCCCTCCGCGAGGAACTCAACACGCGGCGAGCATGACGATGCAGCCTGACGACGCGCTTCAAGGGCTCTGCAGACAGCCACGAAGGAGGCGCCGTGGCCGAGCCATCCGTCATCACGGAGTTGTCGTGGGGCAGCGTCGCCACCAACGCCGGCACGTTCCGCGACGCCAAGCTGTGGCCCGGCGGCGGCCGCGGCTGGGACTGGAACGAGACCGGCACCGCGCACGATCCCGGCGTCCAGCCGGCTGACGTCGCCGAGCTGCTCGATCACGGCGCCCGCATCGTGATCATCGGCTGCGGCCAAGAGCAGCGCTTGCAGGTCATGCCCGACACCCTGGTCGTGATCTCGCAAGCCGGCGCCGCTGCGGAGATCCTGCCGTCGGGTGACGCCGTGCAGCGCTACAACGCCCTGGTCGGCGATGGGAAGGCGGTCGGAGCGCTGATCCACTCCACGTGCTGAGGCGGCGGTGTCCTGTGGTCCGTTCCAACCCGCGGGTTCAGGCAACAAGAAGGGTTGGTCACAGTGTCGTGACCAACCCTTCTTTCAGGACGGCTTACCAGCGGTGCGCGACGTCGAGCACGACCCGCTGCCCGCCTGAGGGTCCGTCGAGGACGAAGACCCGGAAGGGCAACCGCGTCCGCACGCCCAGACCGATGGTGGTCTGACCCTCGAAGGAACCGGCCCAGGCCACCTGACGCAACGTCCGGAAGCCGGACACTTTCACCAGCTCGTTCGGCTGCTGGAAGGTGTAGGTGGGACGCGAGCTGTTGCCGTAGGCCGGAGCCAGCACGCTGACCTGCAGTTGCGCGGCACCCCGCAGCGGGATCCCGTCACCGCTGCCCTCGGCCTTGACGGCCTCGACGTAGCGGACCCGGTAGCCGGCGGCGCGGCGACCATCCAGGTCGAACACCAACCGGTCGAAGCAGCCATGGCGGCCGACTCGGATGTCGGACAACGTAGCGCCGGTGTAGCGCTCGACGGTCTCGGCGGTGGAACCCCAGCTGAGCCCACAGTAGGGGGCGGCCTGGGAGGGGACGGCCAAGCCCAGCGTAGCGGACAACAACACGGCGATGATCGCGAATCTGCGCATTGCGGAACCTCCCGACGATTGCCGCGTCACCCTCGCGGCCGGTGTCCCGAGCGTCCCGCCCGGATACTTCCCTTGACGCCGGACGACGTCCGCAGGTTGCTCCTGCCGGCCTGTCCCAACGGCCAGGAGCCTCAGACGTCGAGCGCGAGCTGGGGCAAAACGCTGAGGACGGTCGCGGCCCCCGGCGACGGAAAAGAGCCCCGACGGGCAGGCGAGTGGTGCTGCGCTCCGGGCGCGTGCAACTGTGTATTTGGTGGCGCAGCACCCGGGGACCGGCGGCTTTCAAGTAGACCTTCCCCCTGGAGTGGAAGCAGGCGGCGCGGATGGCGGTGTTCGACCGTCTCGCCTCGCTGGCCGAGATCCACGGCGATGTCTTACCGCGCTGATACTCGAGCTCTCGTGGCATGGGCCACCGGCAACCGGGACACCATGACGGCATGGATGGCGCCAAACCCATGACGCAACGCCGACTCCCACGCTGGTCGGAGCTGCGGCCGTTGCTGCGCACACAGCCGCTGGTGCTCGATCCACGCGAGCGTCGGCTGGCCAAAGCCCGGACCATCACCGATCTGCGGTCCATCGCACTGCGACGAACGCCCAGAGCGGTGTTCGACTACGTCGACGGTGCCGCCGAGGACGAGGCCAGCCTGCGCAGATCGAGGGCGGCCTTCCGGCAGCTGGATCTCCTGCCGAGCGTGCTGCGAGACGTGGCGACGGTGGACCCGTCGACGATGATCCTCGGCCAACGCGCCGAACTGCCACTGGGCTTCGGCCCGACCGGCTTCACCAGGATGATGAACCATGAAGGCGAGCGGGCGGTCGCGGCGGCGGCCGAGCAGGCCGGCATCCCCTACGCGCTGTCGACGTTGGGAACAACCTCGCCGGAGGACCTCGCCGCAGCCGCCCCGAAGGCTCGCAAGTGGTTCCAGCTGTACCTGTGGCGCGACCGGGTGGCAAGCCAGGAACTGGTCGACCGGGCTCAGGCCGCCGGCTACGAGGCGCTGATGCTCACCGTCGACACTCCCGTCGCGGGCGCGCGATTGCGCGACGTGCGCAACGGCCTGACGATCCCGCCGGCGCTGACGCTCAAGACGGTCGCCGACGCGGCCCTGCATCCGGCGTGGTGGTTCAACCTGCTCACCACCGAGCCACTGAACTTCGCCTCGCTGAGCTCGTTCGACGGCACCGTCGCCGAGCTGGTCAACCTCATGTTCGACCCGGCCCTGAACTTCGACGATCTGGCCTGGTTGCGCGACGCCTGGAACGGCCCGCTGATCGTCAAGGGCGTGATGACCGTCGCTGACGCCCGCGCCGTCGTGGACGCGGGCGCCGACGGGCTGGTCGTGTCCAACCACGGCGGCCGCCAGCTGAACCGCGCGCCCGCCCCCCTCGAGCAGCTGCCGTCCATCGTCGACGAGGTCGGCGACCGTGCCGAGGTGTACCTCGACGGCGGCGTCCTCAACGGCGCCGACGTCGTGGCCGCGGTCGCCCTCGGCGCCCGCGCCTGTCTGGTGGGCCGCGCCTACCTGTATGGGCTGATGGCTGGGGGGCAGCAGGGCGTCCACCGTGCCGCCGAGATCCTGCACGCCGAGATCGTCCGCACGATGCAGCTGCTCGGTGCCAGCAGCGTGGCCGAGCTCACTCGGGAGAGCGTCCGCCTCCGTCGCTGACCGCCGGATCGGGGTCCGGCTCGTCGAAGGTCTCGCCCAGGTATGCCTCGACCACCCGCTCGTCGGCCAGCAGCTGGGAGGCCGGCCCCTCGAGGATGACCTCACCGGTTTCCAGAACGTAGCCGTGGTCGGCGGCCTGCAGCGCGCGGTGGGCGTTCTGCTCGACCAGCAGCACGGTCGTGC
>JALZLF010000104.1 GCA_030858865.1 Actinomycetota bacterium
CGTTGACCAGCAGGACCAGCTCGTCGGAGGCCAGCAGCGCCACCGGCGTGAAGCTCGTCGGGTCCCAGGGGGTGTCGGCTTCCAGTGGCGTGGTGATGAAGCTGCCGCTGGTGGTCGAGATGTGGTACGGGTTACCGGACTGGTTGAACAGGAAGCCCCAACCCACGGCGCCACTGCCGCCCTCGCGGTTCTCCGCGACGATCGGCTGTGAGTACAGGTCGTTCTGATCGATGATGTCGATCAGGGTCCGCGACAGGATGTCGTTGCCGCCGCCCGGCCCGAAGGCGATCGTCCAGTTGAGTGCCTCGGCCGGGTAGTCGCCGGCGGCTTGCGCATCCTCACTGCCGCCTGCGGCCTCGCTGCCGCCCGCGGCCTCGCTGCCACCGCCACCGGCCACACCACCGCCACAGGCGGCCAGAAGCACCGCCGCCAGCAGCGCCAGCACAGCCTGGACCTTGCGCTTCAGAATTCGGCTCATGGGTGTTCCTTTCCTCGCGGTCGGGTCAGGTTGTGTCGGGCAGGCGGCTCCACGTCGAGGTGGCCACCGCGCAGAGGCGGTCGGTCTCGTCGTACAGCCGGGACTCCAGGTAGACCACCTGCCGCCCCTTCTTCAGGAAGCGGCCTTCGCACCAGCAGGGGCCGGTGACGGCTCGCAGGAATTGCGTCTTCATCTCCAAGGTCACGGCCACCGACAGGAAGCGGTTGCACAGGTGGCCCATCGAGATGTCCATCGCCAAGCTGATCACGCCGCCGTGCAGCGATCCCTGCGGGTTTGCCATGTAGTCGGCGACGGGGATCTCGACCCGGCAGGTCTCGTCGCCGTACGAGATGCGCAGGTCGAAGAACCGGGCCAGGAAGAAGCGTTCGAACTCGGGGGCATGCTCCGCCAGGGCGGTCTCGAAGCGGCTGCGGACCACCGACGTGTCCACGATCTATGCGTGGGTGAACCGGGGGTCGCGCTTCTCCAGGAAGGCCTGCACGCCCTCGGCGTAGTCGGCGGTGTCGAACGAACCGTTGCGCAAGTCGATGGTGTGCTCGTCGTCGTCGGTCTGGCCGCCGACGATCCGCCGGATGATCTGCTTGGTGCTGCGTACCGAGAACTGCGCGCGGGTGCACAGCAGCCCGGCGAACTCGCGGGTCTGCCGCTCGACGTCGGAGGAGGCGTAGACCTCGTCCACCAGACCGATGCGCAGCGCGCGCTCGGCGTCGACCTGACGGCCCGAGAACAGGATGTACTTGGCGTTGGCCGGGCCCACGAGGTCCACGAGGCGCTTGGTCGACTCCAGGCTGTAGACCAGTCCCAGCTTGGCGGGCGTGATCCCGAAGCGACCGGTGTCGGCGGTGAACCGGAAGTCGCAGGCCAGCGCAAGGCCGCAGCCACCGCCGATGCAGAATCCGTGCACCATGGCGATCGTCGGCTTGTCCAGGCTGGTCAATGCCAGCTCGGCGTCCTGCACGGCCTCGTTGTAGATCTTGGCGCCGGCCGAGTCCGCGCGGATCGTCTTGAACTCGCTGATGTCCGCGCCGGCGGCGAAGGCCTTCTCGCCGGCGCCGCGCACGACGAGCACCTTGACGCCCCGGTCTTCGGCGACGTCGGCGATCAGCCGGGGGATCGTCTCATACATCTCAAAGCTGATCGGGTTGTGCTTGTCGGGACGGTTGAGAACGAGCGTGGCGATCTCGCCATCCCGCTCGAGCTGCAGGTCGTCGGCCATTGTCACTCCTCGCTGGTGCGGTACTGGTCGTAGACGACGCCGTCGTCGTACAGCCGCTGGATCTCGTCGTCGTCCAGGTTGAGCTCCCGCAACGTCTCGGTGGTGTGCTGCCCGAGCAGTGGCGCGGGCGTGCGCACGGTCATCGCCGGTCCCGAGGTCTTGACCGCCACGCCGAGGGTCTTGGTGGGGCCGATGCGGGGGTGCTCGATGTCGACGACCATGTCGCGGGCAAGCACGTGGGGATTGGTCAGCGTCTCGTCATAGGTCAGGACCGGGCCGCCGGGCACGCCCGCGGAGTCCAGCTTGCGCACCCAATGCTCGGTCGACTGCTGGCTGACGATCGCCTCGATGTCCTTCTCCAGCTCGTCGATGTGGTCCATGCGGTCCGCCAGCTCGACGTAGCGGGGGTCTTCCAGCAGGTCGGGGCGTTCCAGCACCCGCTCGCACAGGTGCTGCCACAGCCGATTGTTGTTCGCCCCGATGGTGACGTAGCCGTCGGCCGTCTTGTAGGACTGGTAAGGCGTGGATCGCCGGTGGCGCGTGCCGGTCGGCTGGGGGACCTCGCCGGAGCCGAAGAACGCGCCGGCCTCCCAGATCGTCCAGGCCAGGCCGGCGTCCACCAGGGAGATGTCGATGTACTGGCCCTCGCCGCTGCGCATCCGGTGGATGTGCGCGCCGAGGATGGCGTAGGCGGCCGTGGCGCCGGCGGCGATGTCGTTGATGGCGATGCCGACTTTGGCGGGACGGTCCCCGGGATGGCCCGTCATCCGCAGGAATCCCGTGACGCCCTGGGCGATGATGTCAAAGCCGGGCCGGTTTCGGTAGGGACCGGTTTGCCCGAAGCCGCTGATGGAGCAGTAGAGAACATCGGGCTTGACCGCCTTGACGGCCTCGTAGTCGATCCCCAGCCGGGTCATCACGCCTGGCCGGAAGTTCTCGATGACGACGTCGGCGTTCGCGGCCAGGCGCAAGAAGAGCTCGCGCCCCTTGTCCGACTTCAGATCCAGCGCCAGGCTGCGCTTGTTGCGGTTAGGGATCGTGAACGGGACGCTCTCGCCGTTGATCTTGGGGCCGAGCCGCCGCGAGTCGTCGCCTTCCGGGAACCGCTCGACCTTGATGACGTCGGCACCCATGTCGGCCAGCACCATCGTGCAGTAGGGGCCGGACAGAAACCGGGTGAAGTCCAACACCTTGAAGCCGGTCAGGGGCAGCGTCATGGCAGCTCCTTGGACGGGTGCCGCAGCGCGTGGCGGCGGTCAGGTGCGCGTGGTGGACGTTTCCTGCAATGCGGCAAGCACTCTTGCGATACGGGCAAGATAGGAAGTACGGTCGCGCGGTGTCAAGGGTTTCGTCCTCATGCAGCGAAGCGGTAGGACGTACAACCCCGTGAAAGTGTTCGCGAAGGATGACGCTGTGAGCAGCCCTTTGATCGCCGCAATCGAGGATCGGGAGCCCGAGATCGCCGGCGACGCCTGGATCGCACCGTCGGCGGTGGTGGTCGGCCATGTCGTCGTGGGCCCGGGTTCGAGTGTGTGGTACGGCAGCGTGCTGCGCGGCGACGACGACGACATCGTGCTGGGCGCGGACTGCAACGTGCAGGACGGCTGCGTGCTGCACGCCGACAAAGGTATGCCGGCGGTCCTTGGCGACCGGGTCTCGTTGGGCCACGGAGCCATCGTCCACGGTGCGCGCATCGACGACGACGTGCTGGTTGGCATGCACGCGACGGTGCTCAACGGCGCGCACATCGGCTCCAACTCGCTGGTCGCGGCAGGGGCGGTCGTCACCCCTGGCACGCAGGTGCCGCCAGGGTCGTTGGTGGCCGGTGTGCCGGGCAAGGTGGTGCGTCCGACGGGCGACAGCGAGCGGGCGATGATCGCGCGGACGCCCGGCTCCTACAAGGCGAAGGCGCAGCGTCATCGGGCCTCGCTGGGGTGACGCCGGACCCTGACTCGTGAATCGCCGACGCTCGTCGGCGGCGATTCTCATGACCTCGGTGGGGGCGGTCGCGTCGCGACCGCCATGGGACGCTGGAACCGGACCCGCCTCCCCTCGGCCCGGTGCCGGCGGCCGGCGGCTGCTAACCGGCGACGGCGGTCAAGACGGTGTCGCTGACCGAGTCGCCGATCGACAGCGACGAGGTCGCCGCGGGGGAGGGGGCGTTGCGCACGTTGACGACCCGCCCCCGATGGGTGATGTGGAAGTCGTCGACCATCTCCCCGGCCGGGCCGACCGCCTGCGCGCGGATCCCGGCTCGCCCCTTGACGACATCGGCCGGTCGCAGGGCTGGCAGGTAGCGCTGTGCGGCGGCGACGAACCGCCGGGAGCTCAGCGAGCGGCGCATCTCATCCAGGCCGGTGCGCCAGTGCGCGCGAGCCAGACGGCGAAAACCCGGGTAGCGAAGGGTCGCCCACAACTCGCCCGGTGCGACGTCGGAGAACGCATAACCCTCTTTCGCGAACGCCATCACCGCGTTGGGACCGACGAGGACAGACCCGTCGACCTGCCGCGTCAGGTGCACCCCCAGGAAGGGGTAGCGCGGGTCGGGCACCGGATAGATCATGCCCTTGACCAGGTGGGTGCGGTCGGGGCGCAGGGCCAGGTATTCACCGCGGAACGGCACGATCATCGGTTCTCGGGGGTCGCCCGACATCGCGGCGACCGTGTCGGCCTGCAGGCCCGCGCAGGTGATCAGGTGATCGAAGGCGAAGTCACCGGCCGTCGTGGTCACGTGCACGGATCCGGCTCGCTCGCCGATCGCGGTCACCTCGGCCGAGGTGCGCAGCGTGCCGCCCTGCTGCTCGACGTCGTGGGCCAGCTGCTCGGTGACCTGCCGGTAGTCCACGATGGCGGTGTGCGGCGAGTGCACCGCGGCGATCCCGGCGACGTGAGGCTCGACCTCGAGCAGCTGGCGTCCTTCCAGCCAGCGCAGGTCCGGCACGCCGTTTGCGGTTCCCCGCTCGAGCAGTCCCCGCAGGCGGGGCAGCTCGGACGAGTCGGTGGCCACGATCAGCTTGCCGCACTCGTCGTAGGCCAGACCGCGCTCGCGGCAGTAGGCGCGCAGGCGCACGACCCCCGACACGCACAGGCGCGCCTTGAGCGAGCCGGGGGTGTAATAGATGCCCGCGTGGACGACGTTGCTGTTGCGCCCCGACTGGTGCCTGGCGACGGCCGCCTCCTTCTCCAGGACGGTGACCCGCAGGCCAGGGGCCTTGCGCAGCAGCGCGTCGGCCGTGGCCATGCCCACGATCCCGCCTCCGACGATGCCGATCCGCTCGGTTCCCATGGCGCGAGCGTAGGTGACTCCAGGACCTTGTGTCCTACCGCTTCGCTCCACGAGGACAGGGATGTGTCCTACCGCTTCGCTCCACGACGACAGGGGCTGTGATGCAGGAGGCAGACGAACCGCACGTCGATCCCGCCGCCGGCGATGCCGGGCTGCCGCTGGAGGGTGTACGGGTTCTTGACCTGACCCAGGCGCTGGCAGGCCCCTACTGCACGCTGCTGTTGGCCGATCTCGGCGCCGACGTTGTCAAGGTGGAGGCGCCAGGGCGGGGTGACGATTCACGGCACTGGGGTCCGCCGTTCATCGGGGACCAGGCCGCCTATTTCCTTTCCGTGAACCGCAACAAGCGCAGCGTGGCGTTGAACCTCAAGTCCGACGGTGGGGCGGCGGCGGCGCAGGCGATCGCCGCCAGCAGCGACGTGGTGGTGGAGAACTTCCGCCCCGGATCGGCGGCGCGGCTGGGGCTGGGCGCCGAGGCGCTGCGGGAGCGCGACCAGCGGCTGGTGTACTGCTCGATCAGCGGCTTCGGCCAGGACGGACCGCCCCGGGCCGGCTATGACCAGATCGTGCAGGGCATGGGCGGACTGATGAGCTTGACCGGCCAGCCGGGAGGACCGCCAACCAAGTTCGGCGTGCCGATGGCTGACATCTCCGCCGGGATGTTCGCGACCTCGGCCATCCTGGCGGCGCTGTACGCCAGGGAACGCACCGGTCGGGGCCGCACCATCGACGTCGCGATGCACGACGCTGTCATCGCCTTGCTGACCTACCAGGCCGGTCGTTTCTTCGCCACCGGTCAGGCGCCCGGACCGCAGGGCAACATGCATCCCACGATCGCCCCCTACGCGATGTTCGCCACTGCCGACGGGCATGTGAATGTCTGCGTCGGCAACGACGCGCAGTTCCGGCGGTTCTGCGCCGCGCTGGACGCTCCGGATGTCGCCGACGACGAGCGCTACTCGACCAACCAGGCCCGATTGGCCCACCGTGATGAGCTCGACGGGGTCGTCATCCCGCTGCTCGAAGGGTTACGCACCGACGAGGTTCTGGAGCGCATGGAGCAGGCTGGCGTGCCGTGCGGGCCGATCCGCTCGCTGCACGAGGTCTTCGCCGACCCCGCCGTGCAGGACCGCCACATGCAGCTGCGCGTGGACCACCCGGTTCTGGGTGAGCTGTCACTGACCGGTGGGCCGTGGCACCTCGACGGCCAGCCGGTCACGGCGCGGCTCCCCCCACCTGTGCTGGGCGAGCACACGCAAGCCGTCCTGCGCGACGTGGGTTACCAAGCCGAGCAGATTCAACGGCTGGTGTCGGCTGGCGACATCGCGCTGGCGAGCGCCTAGGAGAGCCGCCTCATGCCCGCCAACCGCTAGAAAGCACCTCATCCCCGGCATAAAGACAGTGTTTTCGTGCCGAGCAACACGTCATTCTATTGCGCCGTTATTCACTTGACACGTCTGGCGTGGGGTGTGACGCTGCCGCGACAGGAGCTGGCAAGTCATAGGTCGGTTCGTGTTCTGGTGCTAGGCGGGATCAATTGTCATGGCGACTTCATCACATCAGTGGAAGGACTACGGCATGAAAATCATGAAACGGTCACGCGCGCTTGCGCTGGCCAGCGGGCTGATCGTGCTGATGCTGGGAACGGCGGTTACTCCG
>JALZLF010000116.1 GCA_030858865.1 Actinomycetota bacterium
GCCCGGCCCTGGTGGCCGGGCCGTCGTCGACTCCACGTCCGTCGATCACCCAGGAGCAACACATGTCATCCGACTCATCCGAGGCTCCGCAGCCGCAGACCCAGTCCCAACAGCCGGGCGTGGAACCGCGGATGACCCCCGAGCCCGACTTCTCGCCACGCCATCCTGGCAGCGGCCGGCTGGACGGCAAGGTGGCGCTCGTCACGGGTGGCGACAGTGGGATCGGCCGTGCCGTGGCCGTGTTGTTCGCGCGCGAGGGCGCCGATGTGGCGATCGTCTACCTGGAGGAGGGCAAGGACGCGCAGGACACGCTGGACGCCGTCAAGGGCGAGGGTCGGCGTGGCCTTGCGCTGGCGGGCGACGTCGGCGACGAGAGGTTCTGCGCCGAGGCGGTGGAGCGCGTCGTCGGCGAGTTCGGCCGCCTGGACGTCCTGGTCAACAACGCGGCGGTGCAGTTCCCGCAGGAGTCGATCACCGACATCAGTGCCGCCCAGCTCGAACGCACCTTTCGCACCAACATCTTCGCGATGTTCCATCTGGTGAAGGCCGCGCTGCCGCGGCTGGGCGAGGGCTCGTCGATCATCAACACCACCTCGGTCACCGCCTACCAGGGCAACCCCCTGCTGCTGGACTACTCGTCCACCAAGGGCGCCATCGTCGCGTTCACCCGGGCGTTGTCACAGTCGTTGGCAGGCAAGGGCATCCGAGTCAACGCGGTGGCGCCCGGCCCGATCTGGACCCCGCTGATCCCAGCCACCTTCGACGCCGATTCGGTCGGGTCGTTCGGCGAGGACGTTCCGCTGGGCCGGCCAGGGCAGCCCAACGAGGTCGCCACCGCGTATCTGTACCTCGCCTCCGACGACGCGTCCTATGTCGCGGGGCAGGTGCTGCACGTCAACGGCGGCACCGTCGTCAACGGCTGACCGCCTAGCCTTGGTGGTCGCCGCCCTCCGCCGCGCGTCGCGGGTGACCAAGCTCGTCGAGCAGCCGCCGGCGTAGATCGGTCTTGAGGATCTTGCCGGTGCGGTTACGAGGGATCTCGTCGACCACCCGTACCTGCCGCGGCACCGCGTAGTCGGACATGCGCTCGGCGACCCAGCGTTGCACGTCGCGGCGCGTGAGCTGGGCGCCGGGCATTGGCACCACGTAGGCGGCCACGGCCTCGAACGCGATGGGGTCGGGGATACCGAAGACGGCGACGTCGGCGACCCCGGGGTGGGTCAGCAGCAGCTGCTCGACCTCCACGGAGAAGATCTTGTTGCCGCCGCGGGTGATCATGTCCTTCTTGCGGTCGAGGATGAACACGTAGCCGTCGCGGTCGAGGCGGGCGAGGTCGCCGGTGTGCAACCACCCGGCGCGGATGGCGGCGCGGGTGGCCTCCTCGTCGCCGTCGTAGCCGGTGGTCACCAACGAGCCACGCAACAGCAGCTCGCCGGGCTCGCCGGCAGGAACCTCCTGTCCCGCGTCGTCGATGATCTTGGCCTCCATGCACGGCAGCGGCCGACCCACCGACCCCCGTTTGGTGGCGAACTCCTCGTCGCGCAGCATCGTGGCCGGCGAATGGGTTTCCGACAGCCCGTAGATGTCGGTCAGCCGCAGCCGCGGCAGCCGCTGGCGGATCGAGTCGAGCATCGCTGGAGGAAACGGCGACCCGCCGAAGGCGCCGCGACGCAGATCCGGCAACACCGAGGCGGTGAAGCCGTCCTCGCGCAGCAGCAGCTGCCACATGGAGGGAACCGTGTACATCCAGGTGATGCGCTCGCGAGCCAGCAGCGTGACGAACTCGTGTGCCGACGCGTCGGCGACGAGCACGCTGCAGCCGCCGACCAGCATCATCGGCAGCACGTGAGCGTGCAGGCCGGAGATGTAGTACAGCGGAAACAGCACCGCGGTTCGGTCGTCGCCGGCCAGCCCAACCACCTCGACGTAGGACATCGCGCTGTGGACGCTGCAGCGGTGCACGACCCGGCTGGCCTTTGGCCTTCCGGTGGTCCCGGAGGTGTAGACGACGGCGAACGCGGCCGCCTCGTCGGGTTGCTGTGCAGCGCCGTAGGACCACGGGCGACGGCGGCCGCGAAGGTGGTCGCCGACGTCGCGAACCGCGGTCGTCGCCAGCCCCGCCTCGTCGGCGGCTGCCCGCAGCTCGTCGAGCGCCTCGGGCTGGGCCAGCGCCATCCGCGCGCCGGAGTGTCGCAGCATGTAAGCCCATTGCGGCGCCCGCAGCCGCAGGTTGAGCCCGACCATCACGAAGCCACCGCGTGCGCAGGCGAACAGCGCGACCGCCAGATCCAGGCCGTTGCGCGCCGCCACGGCAAGGCGGTCGCCCGCTTGCAGACCCTCCTCGCGCAGGCGCTCGACCGCGCCCTCGACGGCCTCGGCGAACTCGCCGTAGGTCAGGTCCCCCTCTGGGGCGCGCAGCGCCACGCGGTCCCCGAAGGCGGCCACGGCCCCGTCCAGCACGTCAACGACGGTGCGCGGGCGTTGCGGATAGGACAAGACCTCAGCACCGAGCCAGGGCTCCCGCTCCACGATCACGCCCGCTGTCGCACGTTTCGAGTCTGCTCCATCGCACGTCACGGTGCGGGGGAGTCCGCGTCGAGGCGGCTCACGGCCACCAGGGTCAGGTCGTCGTTGACCGCCTCCCCCGCGAAGGAGCGCACCGCGTCCATGCAGGCGTCAACCACCGCCTGCGCCCCGTTCGCGGCCTGCGCGGCGATCAGGTCTGCGAGGCGTTCGGTGCCGAACTCGTGTCGCGCGGGATCGCGTGCCTCGGCCAGCCCGTCGGTGTAGGCCACCAGCACGTCGCCGGGTTGCAGCCGCGCCGCGGCCGTCTGCCACTCGCCGGGCAGGGGTCCCAGCAGCGGGCCGGTCGGACCAAGCTCCCGCGTCGCGGTGCCGTCCGAGACCAGCATCGGCAGGTGACCGGCATTGGCGTAGGAACAGCGGCCGTCGGGGTGCAGGTAGGCCAGCACCACCGTCAGGAACTGATCGCCGGTGTCGCCGAGCGCGGAGCTGAGCCAGCCGAGGGCAGCGCCCGGCTCGAGGCTGTGGTCTTGGCCTGCCGCCGCACCGCTCGAGGGCAGACGTAAAGCCGCCAGCAGCAGGCTCTTGGCCTGCAGGGCGAAGATGCCGCTGTCCGGGCCGTGACCGGACACGTCCATGAGACAAAGCGCCGCCGCGCCGCCGGGCAGCGGCACGATGTCGTACCAGTCGCCGGCGAGCACGCCCGTGGCCGGCTCGAAGGCGGCAGCCACCTCCAGGCCGTGTAGCAGCTGCGAGTAGGACGGGCTCAGGTGCGACCGCAGGGCTGCCACGGTGGGTCCGCGCTGGCGCAGCGCCTGTTCGGCCCGGCGAGCCGCGTCCAGCTCGCTGAAGATACGCCGGCGCATCAGCTCGGCGTCGGCGCCAAGGCGCGCGACATCGGGTGGACCGACCACCGGGATGCCGAGGTCGAGCCTGCCTTCGGAGACGCCGCGCACGGCAGCGCTGATGCGGTCCAGCGGTCGGGCGATCCAGCGTTCGAGGAATCGCGCTGTCATCGCCAGCAGCAGGGCGCCTGCGGTGAACGTGATGTAGAGCACGTTGTTGAGCCGCCTGCGCGCGGCGTCAAGGGTGGCGTTGGTGTCCGCTTGGGCGCGCTGCAGCTCCTTTCGCAGCGACGCCAGTTCGGCGCGGATCCGCTCGAACAACCGGCGCCCTCGGTCGCTGGCGACCAGCGCCGCGGCTCGGCGCGGGCGCTCCTGGCGCGCTGCGGTGATCTCCGGTTCCGCGGCGTGCCGTCGCCACTGACGGCCGGCTCGGCGGATGCGGTCCAGCCGAGCGATCAGCTCCGGTTCGGGGGCGAGCAGCTGACGCAGCTCGGCCTCAGTGGCCGCCGCCTGGACTCGGCCGCGCTCATAGGGGCGTAGGAAATCCTCGTCGGCGGTGATCACGTAGCCGCGTTGGCCGGTCTCCTGGTCGATGTAGTCGGCCAGCAGGCGGGTGGTCTCCCCCCGCGCACGGTCGTAGCGCCGCGATTCGGCCACCAAGCGGTCGCGCTGCCCCACACCGGAAAGGGCCAGCACGGCGTTGATCGCCAGCAGGACCAGAAACGCGAACAGCAGCGTCTGGATCCGCTGGCGCAGGGTCAGCGAGCGAGCGCTTGCGACCAGCCGGTCACCGCTGGGAATCGAGCCGCCGCCGCGTCGCGGGCCTGGAGTCGGTCATCTTCGCGCGCATTGAACCACCGCGGCGCGGCGGGCACTCGTTTGCGGGCCGGTGAGCGGGCGGTGAGCGGGGCCGTCAGCGGGCAGTCAGCACGCAGAACTCGTTGCCTTCGGGGTCTGCCAGCACCACCCACGTCGCGTCGCCCTGACCGATGTCCACGCGGTGGGCTCCCAGCGCTTCCAGGCGCCCGACCTCCGCGTCCTGGTCGTCGGGGTTGAGATCGAGATGCAGCCGGTTCTTCGCCGTCTTGGGTTCCGGCACCCGCAGGAACAACAGCACGGGCTCGCTCTCGTCCGACGGTTCGATGGCGGACTCGTCGTCGTCTTCTTCATCGACGTTCCAGCCCAGCGCCTCAGCCCAGAACCTGCCCAGACCACCGGGGTCGGCGCAGTCGATGGCGATGGCGCTCAGCGACAGTGGCGCGGGGTCCTCGACGTCGGCCAGCGCCCGCAGCACGCACAGCTCGTTGCCCTCCGGGTCGGCCAGCACCACCCAGGTCACGTCGTCGGACTGGCCGACGTCCGCCCGCTGGGCGCCGAGGCCGATCAGCCGGTCCACCTGCGCACCCTGGTGGTCGGGCCGCAGGTCCAGGTGGACGCGGTTCTTGCGGTCCTTGGCGTCGGAGGTCGTTCCGACCTCCAATGCCGGCCCGGTCCCGCCCGGCGGCTCGAGTCCGACATGGTCGTCGGCCTCGAAGGCGATCTCGTAGCCGAGCGCCTCGGCCCAGAACCCGGCCAGCTGGCGATGGTCGTTGGCGTCGATCACCACCGAGTACAAACTGCTTGCCATCGTCGTCCTTCCCGCCCTGTCATGAGGCGGTTGACGGTAGCTGATCGACCACCCCTACAGCGACGCCCGCAGCGCTTCCAGGACCTCAGGCTGGTTGGTGCCGAGGATCAAGGTGTCGACGCGCGAGGACTTCCAGGCTTCCAGGCGGTCGACGATGCGCGGGACATCACCGACCAGCGCCATCTCGTCGATCAGCTGGTCGGGAACCTTCGCGGCGGCCTCGTCCTTGCGGTCGTCAAGATACAGATCCTGGATGGCTGTGGCGGCCTCCTCGAAGCCGTAGCGCGCCACCAGGTCGAAGTAGAAGTTGCGCCCTCGTGCACCCATACCACCGATGTACAGCGCGAAGAAGGGCCGCAGACGGTCACGGCAGGCGTCCAGGTCGTCGCCGGCCGCGACCATCACCGAGGCGGCGATCGAAAGGTCGGCGGCCTTCCTTCCGGCTCTGGCCAGCCCCGCGTCGAGGTGGCTGTCGAAGG
>JALZLF010000128.1 GCA_030858865.1 Actinomycetota bacterium
AGCCAGCCTGCGCTTGGCGTAGCGGGTGATGGCCAGGCCGAGCAGCGGCGGCACCAGCACACAGGTGATGCGGAAGAACCACAGCACGTTCTCGATCGACACGCCGGTCAGGCGCGACAGGATGTCGGAGGTCGCCGCTGCCGACAGCAGCAGCACGAAACTCCAGATGCCGAGCATGAAACCCGCGCGCAACGGAATCTCCAGCGGATTGGTCAGGACGTGCCAGTCGCCGCTCAGGCCGTACACCTTGCGCTCGGCGAACGGGTAGGCGGCTAGGGCCGTGAACACGAAGCCGGGCAGCAGGATGCCGGCGACGAAGGGCCCGGACACCGTCAGCAGGCCGAGGACCGAGAACTCCAGCGGCGGGAAGATCCGCAGGGCGCCATCGATCCAGAACATGAACCAGTCCGGCTGGGCGTTGTTGCCGACCTCCCCGGGCACGTAGGGGCCCAGCAGGGCCACGTCGCTCCAGGGAATGAAGACCGCGGCGGCGGTCAGCAGCCCGGCAACCCACAGCACGAGGGTCGCGGACTCGGCGAACTGCGCTGGCCACAGCGGCTTTCCGAGGATGAACTTGTGGCCGTCGACGCCCCGGGCGGGGAACTGTGTGTGGCGTTGCCGCGCGACCAACGCCAGGTGCAGGCTGACCATCCCGATGATCAACCCCGGAACCACCAGCACGTGGAAGACGAAGAAGCGCGGGATCACGTCGCCGGTGGGAAAGTCGCCGCCGAAGATCCAGAAAGCCACCCGGTCGCCGATCAACGGCAGGCTCAGCAGCTCGGAGTAGGCGATGCGGATTCCCGTGCCTGCCAGCGAGTCGTAGGGCAGCGAGTAGCCGGTGAAGCCGGCCACGAACGCGAACGTGATCAGGCCGATGCCGAGGTGGTAGTTGACCTCGCGTGGCCGCCGGAAGGCGCCCGTGAGCAGGATCCGCAGCATGTGCAGCACGCTGGCGGCGATGAACAGGTGCGAGGCGGCGCGGTGGATGCGGCGGAACAGCAGACCTCCGGGGATGTCGTGGGACAGCCGCAGGATGGACTCGAAGGCGGCCGGCAGCTGCGCGCCCTGGTACAGCTCGTAGGAGCCGTTGTAGACGGTTGTCCCGGTCGACGGCCGGTAGAACATGGTCAAGAAGATGCCCGTCGCCACCAGCACAACCAGGCTGAACAGGGCTACCTCACCCAACAGGAACGACCAGTTGTGCGGAAAGACCTTGTTGGCGACCTTGCGGCTGGGGCCACGCAGCTTGAGTCGGGCGTCGAGGGTGTCGAACAGCAGCGAGAACAGCGGGGTCATCGGCGCCGGCTTTCAGTCGAAGGCGGGGCCCACCGGGGCGGGGAAGTCTCCGAGGGCGATGAGGTATCCCTGGTCGTCCACGCCCAGCGGCAGTTGCGGAAGGGCTCGGGCGGCGGGCCCGAAGGTCGGCACGGCTCCGCGGGACGGGTCGAAGGTTGATTGGTGGCAGGGGCAGAACAACGCGTCGTCCTGCTCGCGGTACAGGGCAACGGGGCAGCCGGCGTGGGTGCAGACCTTGGAGTAGGCGACCACGTTGTCCACGACCCAGTCAAGGTTGGTCGGGGGGACCGGCGGCGTGGTCAGGCGCAGCAGCAGGACCGCTGAGCGTTCCTGGCCGATGGCGTCCTGCGGCCAGATGCTGGCGATGCCACCCTCGGCCAGGTCGCCGGTTTCGACAGGCCGCCCCTCGCTGGTGACCAGGCGGATGCCGTGCCGCCATGCGGTGCGCAGCAGCGTGCCGCCCGGCGCGGGACCCAGCGAGGCGATCGGTGGCGCGGCGATGCCGATGCCGAACAGCACCCCCGACGCGATCAGCGCGCGCTTGAGGAACGACCGGCGAGGCCCGAGCGCCTCCACGTCCGACAGCGGCTCGTCGGCGTGGTCGGGGTCGGGGATCTCGCGCGGCTCGATGGCCTCGATGTCGGGAAAGCGGTCGGTGAAGTAGCGGCGGATGGCCACGCCGAACAGCAGCAGCCCCAATGACAGCGCCCCGCCGTACAGCGGCAGCGGCCCGCCCAACAGCAAGGCGAGCGCGAAGACGAACGCACACAGCACGGCCCCGCCGGACGTGAGCGCGACGATGCTGTCGTTGAGCTTGCTGGCTGGCGGCTCGGTGCGGGAGATGACCCGCAGCTCGGCCTTTGGGTCGTCGCTCAAGCGGCGGGCTCCTGCTCGGCACGGGCCTTGCGCTGGCGGCGGGACAACCCCCTGCCGGTGGGCTGCCCGCTCGGGTCGGGGAACCACTTGGGGCGCCCGGCGATGATGAACAACGAGATCACGACCACGCCGACGAACAGCGCCGCGAATCCCGAGGCGTAGACCGGGTTGAGCTCGACCAGCCCAGCGGGCGTGCCCTGCTCCTCGCCGACGACCTTCAGGAAGGCGGCCACGTCGGCGATCTCCTCATCGGTGATCTGGTCGTTGTTGAAGCCCGGCATCTGGAAGGGGCCGACCCGGATCGCCTCGGCGATGGCGACGGGGTCCTTGTCGACCACCGGCGGCGTCCAGGCTCCCGCGCCAGCCACGCCGCCGGCGCCCGACGAGCCGTGGCACTGAGCGCAGTTGGCGGCGAAGACCTCTCGGCCGGTGACGGGGTTGCCGTCCCCGACGGTTGGCACGGATCCCGAAAGGTCGAACTCCTCGGCGACGTACGCGGTCACCAGCCGGCGCTGCTCGGCGTCGAGCACGACCTTCCGAGAGCGGTTGTCGTACGGATCGCCGGCGGGAGGCATCCGGCCGACGCGCATCACCAGATCGACATAGGGCACGGTGACGTCGGGACTGCCGGCCAGCGGTGGAACGGGGTCCCCCGCAGGCGTGACGCCGCCGGACCCCTCGGCGCCGTGACAGGTGGCGCACTGGCCGGCGTACAGGGCGCCGGCCTGGGTGCGCTCGGCTGAGTTCAGCTGCTCGGCCTCTGCGACCGCCGGACGGCCGAGCTGGGCTGGCAGCAACGCGATGCCCGCAGCGGCAACGAGGGCCCAGCCGAGCAGTGCCCGGGAGCGGCGCGACATCGTGGGGCGGCCCTTTCGTTGTGACCCCGACCCCATACCTAGCACAGCCGGGGTCGGCTTACACTGCCTCCCCATGAGTGTCGTAGTGATCCGCCCGGCCCGCGACGACGAGCTTGACGACGTCGCGGCGGTGATCGTCGATGCCTACGCCGAGTATGCGGCTCGGATGTCACCCGACGCCTGGTCGACGTTCGCCAGCGAGATCGCCAACGTCCGTGGCCGGATGACCGAAGCCGAGCTCCTGGTGGCCGAGCGCGACGGTGATCTGGTGGGGGCGGTCACGCTGTTCACGGGGTGGCGCGGCGCCCAGGAGGGCACGGCCGGTGTGCGGCTGCTGTCGGTGCTGCCCGACCAGCGTGGTGGCGGCGTTGGCCGAGCCTTGATGGAGCACTGCATCCGCCGCGCCCGTGAGACCGGGAAGCGGCGGGTGGTCTTGACCACGACCCAGGAGATGGGCACCGCCAGGGACCTGACCGAATCCGTTGGCTTCGTCCGTGAGACGGGGTTGGACCACGAGCCGGCCCCCGGGGTCCGCGCCGAGGGCTACGCGCTGGATCTCGGCAGCGATCCTGTCTAGCTGCGCTGGGAGAATCGCTGCGTGCGGCCCGACGGCGGGTCGGAGACGCCAGAGGAGCGGCCCCGGAGGGCCGCTCCTGTTGATGCTGCGGGTGCGAGGGATGCCTGGTTCGCCTACCGCCGGGGTGTGGTCTCGTCGTTCGGCAGGTTGATGGTCGGATCACCGTGCGAGGCAACCGAGCCGGCGCTGCTGCCGCTGGTGGTTGTGCCGCGACCGCTGTCGCTGCTGCCGGCGGTCTGCGCCTGCTGCTTGCGTTGGTCGGCGCGGGCTTTGAGGTCTTGGCTGGAGGTGTCGGCCGCCTGTTGCTTGATGGCGGGGGCTTCCTGCTCGACCTTGTTGAGCGCCTGCTCCCACTTGGACCGCATCGGGGTGATGCCGCCGCCACCGATGGCGATGATCGCCGACCCGGCGAAGATGGCCAGCAGCGCGTAGAACAGCCCGTTGACGATCGGCTCGGCGATCTCGAGCTGGTTGAGCGCGGCGAACACGCCGACGGCGAGGATGAACACCGAGGCGATGTTGCCCAGCATCTTGCCGTACGACAGGCCACCGAGGCTGGCGTCGACGATCTCGCGGACCGCCGCGGCGATGGCGGCGGCGACCACGATGATGATGATCGCGACGAAGATCTTGGGCAGGTAGGCGATCACCGCGGTGATCAGGTCGCTGATCGGGTTGGCCGGGAACACCCCGAACGCCAGCTGCAACACGAACAGCATCAGCGCGTAGAACACGATCTTGGACAGCAGACCCGAGGCGTCATACGACGACCTCGACAGCGCCTTTTTCACCCCGCCGCGCTCGACCGCCCGGTCGAAGCCCACCCGGTCCAACACCTTGTCCAGCACACTGGCGATGGCCTTGGCGACGAAGTAGCCGATCAACAGGATCAGCAGGAAGCCGACCAACTTGGGCACGAAGTCCAGCACGGCGCTCAACGCGCCCTGCACCGACTGCCCAACATCAACCTGCGCGAGATACATGGTCAAGACTCCTCGAAGAACGACTGGGACCGGTCCTATGCCCCTTCATGGCGCAGCGTAACCGACCGCCGCCAAATGGACGCGGAGCGTCAACCGAGGATCTTCAGGAGGCGGAAGCCGGATCGTCGACGGCGAGACGGATCCGCTTGTTGGCGCGACCCTTGGACTCGGTCTTGGTGACGCGGACGCGCCCAACCTCAGCGGTGGTGGCGACGTGGGTTCCGCCGTCGGCCTGCTTGTCCAGCCCGACGATGTCGATGACCCGAAGGGGGTTGACGGCCGCCGGGATGAGGTCGGCTTTGGTGCGGATCAACGCGGGGTCAGTGCTGGCCACGTCGCGGTCGACGAAGGCCACCAGCACCTCGCGCGCACGCTGGATCTCGTCGTTGACGCGGCGCTCGGCCCAGGCGCCCAGCTCGGCCGACATGGCGCCGAGCTCGAAGTCCAGCCGCCCCTCGCCCGGCTTCATGTTGCCGCCGGTGACCGCCACGCCGTAGTCGGCCCAGATGACGCCGCACAGGATGTGCAAGGCGGTGTGGGTGCGCATCAGCTGGTGACGGTGCTGCCAGTCCAGCGCACCCTCAACCTCGGACGCGAGGTCGGGCAGGGGGTCGTCGTTCCCCAGCCAGTGCCACAGCAGCGGGCCCTCGCGGGCGACCTTGACGACGGCGGCGCGGCCGTCGCCCCAGCGCAGCTCGCCGACGTCGTGGGGTTGGCCGCCGCCACCGGGATAGAACGCGCTGCGGCCCAGCGCGACCCGATGTCGTACGGGATCGGCATCGACGACAGCCGCCTCGAAGGTGCGCAGGTAGGCGTCGGTGGCGAACAGCTGCTCGGTGGTTTGCATGCCGTGCAGTATGCGCACGGTGCCGTCCGACCTGGTGCCGTCCGAAGGGCCCTGACCGAATGTCCACAGGCGCCGACGGTCGGCTGCCTGCGCTTGATCGCCGCGTCCTACGGTCTGGGCATGAACCATCCGCGAAGAGCCGTCTGCCTACGGGTGTTGTGCCTGCTGGCGGCCGAGACCGCGAGCGTGCTGGCGCTGCACCGTCTGGGGCGGGTGCCGTGGCTGGACGTGGGATGGCACGAGCTCACCTGGTGGCTGCGGACCACGCCCGCCGAGGACGCCCTGCCGGCGGTGCTGCGATCCGTGGCGCTGGCGGTCGCCTGGTGGTTGTTGGCCAGCACGGTGCTGTGCCTGTTGGCGCGGCTGTCGGGTCTTGCCGGCGCTGTCCGCCTGGCCGACGGTCTGGCGTTACCGATGGTTCGCCGGTTGGCCCAGCGGATGGCAGTGGCCGGCTTGAGCGCCGGCCTCGCGCTCGGGCCGGTGGCGACCGCCGGCGCGCAGCCGGTCGTGGTGCCGCCTGACGCCAAGGCCGTGTCGACGATGTTCGGTCAGTCCGGCTCGCGCGGCAACGCGATGCCGCAACCACCAAGGGACGCTGGCAACGACCGGACGCGACCCCGACCTACCCGGTTGGACCGCTACCGGGTACGCGATGGCGACAACCTGTGGGCGATCGCACAGCGGCAGGTGGCCGCGCACGGTGCAGCCGACTCGACCGACGCGGTCGCGGGCTACTGGCTGCGGCTGGTCGACGCGGCGACTCCGGGGCTGCACTCCGAGGACCCCGACCTCATCCATCCGGGCGAGGTCGTCATCCTGCCGCCGCCGCCGCGACCCTGACTTGCCCGCTGCGCCTGAGGCCGTCGCCGGCCTTGCCTTTCGCCGCGGTCTCAAGGGGAGCCGCGCGGCGTGACGGTCGCGCGGACGCTGATGCGCAGCGGACCTCGGTCGGGGGCCAGCAGTCGCAGCAACGTCAGGTCGACCGCGCCTTGGACGACCACGGTGACCTGGTCGGCGTCGGCGGTGGCCGAGAAGCCGGTCATGGCCGCGGTGTCGGGCTGTTGGCGCACGCTGCGGGCGGCCAGCGACTCGGCGGCCGCCGGATCAAGCCGCACCTCGCCGGTGTCGCGGAACGCCGCGGAGTCCAGTGCCCCCGCACCCACGATGGCGGCACTGTCGGCAACGGCGGCCAGCGCGCGACGTTCGCTGAATCCGCGCCACAGATCGACCGCCAACCCACCCAGCGCGAGGATCATCAGCACGAGGCCGAGCAGCCACAGCGTGATGCTGCCGCCTTCGGAGCTCATGGCAGGCTCCGATACGGGTCGATGACCTCTCGGTGGGCGGTCGTGTAGCGAAAGCCGGCCACCTGTGTCAACCCCGGAAAATTGGTTGCCGGCATCTGGACCGACACCGTGGCGGTCACGATGTCGCCACGGTCTCGACCGCCCGACACCCGGACGGTCATCGCCTGCGCCGGCAGGCCGTGGTTGGCCGCAATCCGGGTCACGATCTCGCTGGCAACCGTGGACGCCTGCCGCGGATCGGCTGCCACGGCGACGCTGCGCGCCGCCTCTTGTGCCGCCACCCGAGCCATGGACTGGCGTTCCAGCCAGGTTGGCAGCAACAGGACGAGCAGCGCCATGGGCAACACCAGCAAGCCGATGCCCAGCGAGAGTTCGATCGCGACGCTGCCCTGCTCGAGATCGGCCGGCGCACGTGCGGGCGTCACCCGGCCGGCTCCGCGACGGCCTCGGCGGTGGACGTGAACGACCAGCTGGGAACCAAAGGAGCCCACGCCGGGAAGGCCGCTGTTGCCTGTGCGGTGACGGTGGTGTCCCGGCGGTCGCAGCGCACCTCGACGCCCTCGCCGAGGGAGCCGGACAGCAGGTCACCCAACACCGCCCGCGCCCTCGCCTCGCACTCGGTCAAGGATGCGCCGGCGCGCGATCCGGCACGCACACCCTCGTCCAGCGCGGCACGCACGACGCCACGTCCGTAGGAGAACACCAGCAGGTTGGCCAAGCTGGCCAACAGCACCAGGGAAAGGCCGACGGCCAACAGGTGCTGGATGGTCAGGAAGCCGTCCTGGCCGTCACACCCCGAGCTGCGCACCGATCCAGGCGATGATGTCGACGCCCAAGCCCTGCAGCAGCGCCCAGATCGCGACCAGGGCGGCGACGCCGAGTGCCGCGTTGCCGAGCAGCTCCGCGGTGCTGAACCCGTCTTCGGAATCTCTTGTCCTACCGCTACACAAGTACTCCACCGTGTCTCTCCAGGGGTCGGGGAGGGCGCCGTCTCAGCGCCCTCCGAAGACGATTGACGGCAGTGGCGCCGCCACGAACAACAACATCACGGGAGCCAGCACGCCGATGATCGGCAGGAGCATGGCGGCCCGGCGCTTGGTCGCGGTCCGCTTGAGCGCCTCGACGCGCTCGTCGCGGATCTCCTCGCTGAGGTCGCGCAACGCCTCGGCCAAATCGGTGCCGTACTCCACACCGCGCGACAGCATGCGATAGGTCCTCGCCGCGTGCGGCTCCGGTGTGGTTACCGCGGCCTGCTCCAGCGCAGCCGCGATCCGCCGCCCGCCCCGGTGAGCGTTGAGCACCTCGTTCAGCTCGTCGACGACGGCGCCCCGGCCACGTGCGACGACCCGCTGCAGCGCCTGGGCGACCCCCCCGATGCGCACGCTCATCGCCAGCAGCTGGTTGATGGTGTACAGCTCGACCTGGATGCGCAGACGCCGGTCTTCGATTGCCTTGTCGACCCGCGCTCGCTCTCGCGACACGCCGTAGAGCAGTCCGAGGCCGGCGAGCAGCAGCACCGTGGCCGCGCCCTGTCCCGTCCCCAGGCCGATGCCGGCGAGCAGTGTGGTCCAGGTGACCGCCTTGCGCAGCTGTCGTAGCCGGTACGCCTGCAGCCGGCCGGCCACCGGCAGGTCGGCGTCGACGCCCGCCTGGCGCAGCCGAAGCAGCAGCGCCTCGTCACCCCCGCGGTCGATGATCCGGCCCAGCCGTCCGGCCAGCCGGCGAACGAGGTTGCCAACCACCACGGTCACGCTGCTGTCCAGGTCGCCGGGGCGCGCTGCTGTCACCTCAGGTGCGATGCCAAGCGCCGACCGCGCCGCTGCGGTGTAGGGC
>JALZLF010000134.1 GCA_030858865.1 Actinomycetota bacterium
ACGACGCCCTGGCCTACTCGGCGGTGCTGGCCGCCTATCGCCGGCCTGACAGCGAGAGCACCGCCCGCCGCGAGGCCATCGGTGCAGCGCTGTCGGACGCGACCGACGTCCCGCTCGCCGTGGTCGGCTGCGCGCGGGAGGTGGGACGGGTGGCGGTGCTCCTGGCCGCCAAGGGCAATCCCAACCTGCGCGGTGACGCGGTCACCGCCGTGCTCCTGGCCGACGCGGCCGCGCGCAGCGCCACCTATCTCGTGCGCTGCAATGTCACGCTCGGCGACCTCGACGACGACCGAACGGCCCAGGCCCAGGCGTGGTGTGACGACCTGGCCGCCGCAGTCCGCGACGCGCAGGCGTGAGCGACGCCAACAGCCTCAGCGCTGCTCGCCCGCACGAACCACAGGTCGTGGACGGCCGCCGCTACGCCGCCGAGCTCAAGGCCGAGGTCGCGGGCCAGGTAGCGGCGCTGCTGCGCCAGGGGGGCAAGCCGGGGCTGGCCACGGTCCTGATCGGCGAGGACTACCCGGCGCGGGCCTACGAGCAGCGACTGCGCAGGCTCGCGGCCGAGGTCGATTGCCGCTACGTGTGCGAGCGACTGCCAGCCGGCGCCGACGAGGCTGATGCGGTCGCCACGGTCGGCAAGCTCGACGCCGATCCGCGCATCTCCGGAATCGTGGTCCTGCGGCCACTGCCCGCCGGCATCGCCGAGGTCGCGCTGTACCGGGCGCTGGATCCGCTCAAGGACATCGAGGCGGTGCACCCGGTCAACGCCGGCCTGCTCGCGCTCGGCCGCCCCCGCTACATCCCGTCGACGCCTGCGTCCTGCTTCTACATGCTGGACCGCTACCTGGCCGCGACCGGCCGCGACCTCGCCGAGTTCTACGCGGCCAGCACCATCGTGGTCGTGGGGCGGTCGGCCAACGTCGGCAAGCCGGCGATCCTTCTGGGGCTGGCCCGCAACGCCACTGTCGTGTCCTGCGACGAGCACACCTTCCGCGCCGGTCGGCTGTTCGACCACACCGCGATCGCCGACGTGTTGATCGTGGCCGCGGGCGTACCCGGCCTGATCCGTGGCGAGCACTGCAAGCCCGGGGTCATCGCGATCGACGTCGGGATCAACGCCGTGCCACGCTCCACGGGTGGGACGCGCCTGGTCGGCGACCTGGACTACGACAGCGTCGCCGCCAAGGCGGAGGCGCTGTCGCCGGTGCCCGGCGGGGTCGGCCCCGTCACCGACGTCTGGCTGCTGCGCAACACCGTCGCCGCCGCGGAGCTGGCATTGTCCACCGAGGTCGCGCAGCCGTCGCGCGAGGGCTACGGGCTCCCGGGCGGAGATGTCCGCCGGGTGTCGGCGTGACCATCACGCCGGGCCGGGACGGGCGCAGGGTGTCGGCGTGAGCACCCTTCCGCTGGCCCCCCTGCCCGGCGGCCCGGTCGTCTCCGCTGTCGGCGCCGGCGAGGTCTACGACGCCGCCGTGGCGGCGCTGTTCGCCCGACGCCCTCCTGAGCGCACCGCCCGGGGGTTGGCGTGCATCCGCGCACTGTGCGCCGAGCTCGGCGACCCGCAGTCGGCGTTCCCGGCCGTGCACATCACCGGTACCAACGGCAAGACCACGCTGGCCTGGATGGTGTCGTCGCTGCTGACGGCACTGAACGTGGTCCCGGGCACCTACACCTCACCGCATCTGCAGGACGTCCGTGAGCGCGTCGCCGTCGGCGGGCGGCCGCTGAGCCGGGCGGACTTCGTGCAGACCCTGACGGCGCTGTGGCCGTGCGCCGAGCAGGTCGGTGCGTTCCGCGGTGAGCTGGTGACGTTCTTCGAGACGCTCACGGCCCTGGCGTTCAGCCACTTCGCGGCGGCGGGGGTGGACGCCGCGGTCGTGGAGGTCGGCATGGGCGGACGCTGGGACGCGACCAACGTCGTCGACGCCTCGGTGGCGGTGCTGTCGCGGGTGGCGTTGGACCACGCCGAGCTGGGCTCAACGGTGTCGCAGGTGGCCCGGGAGAAGGTCGGCATCGTCAAGGACGGCGCGGTGGTCGTCTCGGCCGAGCAGGATCCAGTGGTGGCGGAGGTGATCGCCCGCGCGGCGGGTGACCACGGTGCGCGCCTGGCGGTCGCCGGTCGTGACTTCGGCGTCCTGTCCCGCACGATCGACGACGACGGGCAGTGGCTTGACCTGCGCGGCCTCGGCGGCGACGTGCGGGGGGTGTGGCTGCCGCTGCACGGGGCGCACCAGGCGTCCAACGCCGCCTGCGCGCTCGCGGCGGTTGAAGCCTTCCTCGACGAGTCCGATCGAGCGCCCAGTCGCGTGTCTGGCAGTGTGGACGCCGACGCGGTGCGGGCGGGCTTCGCGGCCGTTCGGTCCCCGGGACGCCTTGAGCGCTTCGCCCGAGGAGGCGGTGCGCCGGTGATCCTCGACGGGGCGCACAACCCGGCCGCCGCCCGCGCGCTGGCCGCCACCCTCGCGACCGAGCAGCCGTACCGCCGGCGCGTCGTGGTGCTCGGCGCCCTCGCCGACAAGGACGTCCCCGGAATCCTGCGCGAGCTGACCGACGTCGCCGACGAGTTCGTCGTCACCACCGCCCCGTGCCTCCGTGCAATGGCGGCGGCAGACCTCGCGACGGTTGCCCGCTCCCTGGGCCGCCAGGCCCACATCGCTCCGGATATCGCTGAGGCGCTGAGGGTGGCGGCTGCGCTGGCCCGCCCCGACGACTGCGTCGTGGTGACGGGCTCGCTGTACACCGTCGGGGCGGCCCGCACCGCGTTGACCGCGACCCGGTCGCGCGGGTCCTGAACAGGCGGCGGCCGCTTGTGTGGTGGTCAGGCGGCCGCCGATGGTTCCAGGAGGGGGTCGGGGTGGGTGTGGATGGTCTGGCCGGCGGGGCCGGTCCAGGTGCAGATGGCGGTGTCGGGGTCATAGGCGAGCCGCCAGCTGCCGCTGGTGACCAGGTCGTGGTGGGCTTTGCACAGCGGGACGGTGCGTTGAGGTCGGTGTCGCCGCCTTGCTCCCAGGCGGTCTCGTGGTGCGCCTGCGCCCAGGTGACGGGCCGGTCGCAGTCGGGGCCGCGGCAGTGGCGGTGGACCATCTCCAACGCGGCGCGCAACCACGACGGCAAGGTGCGAAAGGCCCAACGCGGCGCGCAACCACGACGGCAAGGTGCGAAAGGCCCGGCCCACGTTGACCACCCGCCACGGTCCCAACGTCAGCACCGCGCTGATCTTGGCCTCACGCGCCAGCCGGCGAGCGGTCTCCCCCGACACCGCGCCGGTGTGGCGCAACCGTGGGCTGCGGGCCGCCTGGCCGTCGTCGCCGACCAACGTCGCGATGTCAACCACACACAACAGGTGCGGCTTGCTGCCACCCACGGTGGGGGTGGCAGCGGCGTCCAACACCCGGCGGGCCAACGCTTCCAGCGCGTCAGCGCGGCGTTGTCCCGGCGAGCGACGCTGCCCCGCCGGCGTGCCCGCCGGGTCGGGCAGGTCCAACGCGTTCAGCGCGGTGGCCAGCGCTTCGCCGGCCAGGGTGTCCAGCAACCCTCGGATCTGCCACAACCCGTCGATGGTGGGCCACACATCCAGATGACGCCCCTCATCGGGTCCGTTGTCGGCCAACTCCGGCGGCTCATCCGTGCCGTCGGGGTCGGTGATGTCGGCGATGTGGCGCACCGCCACCGCCACGTCACGCGGCGCCGCGCTGCGCGCCAACCCGACCAGGGTGTCTTCGACCTCGGTGATCGCCGCCATCCGGCGGGGCACCGCCGCCTGCGTCACCGCCGTGAGATGCGCCAGGCTGATGTCACCCGCGGCCAGCGCCGCCCCCAACCCTGGCAGCTGCCGCAACCGCGCCGCCGCCCTGGTCAGCCGCGACGCCTGCCCATGATCGATACGGGTGCGGTGGCGCAACCACGACGCCGAGGTCACCGCCGCGTCCAAGGTGTAGGCGTCGCGCCGGTCCACCTCGTCCAACACCCGCAGCTGCACGGAGGCCAACCGGTCACCCAGCCGCTGCAACTCCACTGTGGCGTCGAGCACCCCGCGATCAGTCTCACCGTCAAGTTCCACCTCGGCCAACGCGTCCACCGCCGCCGACAGGCCCGCCAACGCCCGCGACAACGACACGCTCCCGCCTGCGCTGCAGCCCGCCCCGGCCTCCCGCGCCACCCACACACCACCCGACCGGCGCCCCCGGCGATAGGACCGAAGAGTGCTCTGCTGCCGTGCCGCCATCGTATCGAACATGTGTTCGATTATAACGCCACCCTGCGACAACCACCGCTTACCAGCAGTGTGGGCAACGTAAGAACCTTCAGGCCCAGGCAGCGGACTATCCTTATCAACTCAACTCAAGGGCTCCACCAGGGACAGCGTTCATGCTGCGCTTTGACAACTACCGCAAGGCGGCCCGGGTCGCTTTCAAATACGTCGCGACAAGGCGGTCTGATTGGAGCGCATCGTCACTTCCAGCACGACGCATGAACCAGTGGGACAAGCCGTCCCAATCTTTGATATCGCCGGGATCCTGCAAGGGCCATCCGGTGTCGTCGGCGTGCGCGTCGCGCTTCGTATCGTTCCGCCACCAAGACGTGCACACGAGGTTGCAATCGTCGCTTCCACCGCCCTGGCCGCGCGGGACTCGATGGTCGATAGTCGGCCAAGTATCCCACCATACGGCAGCATTGCCGTCGTACGATCGTGGAGCTCCGCTGGAGAGCTTGGTCGGTAGCGCGGCGTCGCCAAGCAGCAAGTTGATGACGCGAAGGGCCCCAGGATTTGTGAGCTGCCAACGCTCCGGAGAATAGCGGTCGAGGAAGCCGTCACGCCATGCGATCCGCAGGCGTGTCCGAACGTCAGCCGACGGAACGACTGGCCCTGAGAAGCACGCGAGCTTCAGCTTTCGCATCGGGAACCGAATTGTTGTGACTGGTCCGGACCCTGCGAAGGCATCACGGCAGACTTCTTGGGCGTCATCGCTGTCACCCGCGTCCAGCAAGCTCGCTACCCGCGCGAGAACCATAGACTGCGACATCCGCCGCTCGACCCCGATGGTCATGTCTTTTGTGCCATTCCATTCTCATGCGTCTCGCATCCGCTGGCTACGCTACCGTCAAGAGCAATGCGCGAGAACGACTGATCGAATAAGGGTCCAAGGGCAGCCGTTTCCTTTTGGAAGCGGCTGCCCCCCGACGTTTGCCTTCGCCGCATGCGTACACCACCGAGAACCGCGCCGTTTGATGCCAAGTCTGACCGACCCATCGCAGCCGCACTGCTCCCCGGCCGATCCGTTGCCCAAACGCCGACGTCCTCGCGCGGCGACTCCCTATAATCGCCGACGGCGCAGCCCGTGCACACGCTTCGCGTGGTATCCGATCTGCCTCCCGAGGGCCAGTTGGAGTGGTCCCAGGCTCGACCAGGGCGCCCCCGCGTATGAGCTGCGAAGCTGAGCACGTGGACGAAAAGCAGCGGTTGCAGTTGGCGGCCGTCGAATGGGCGGCTCGCGGTAGGGGTGCTGCACTGGGCACCGCGGCGGCACACGCGCTGGCGGCCGGCGTCGACTCACCTACGGTCGTGCTTGTTGAGGGAATCAGCGACCAACTGGCGCTCGAAGCGCTAGCTGAGCGTCGCGGTCGGAATCTCGACGCTGAGTGCATTTCGATTGTGCCGATTGGCGGTGCGACGACCATCGGAAGGTTCCTGGATCTGTTCGGCCCTCAGGGGCTTAACGTCAGACTCGCGGGCCTGTGCGACGCCGGAGAGGAGGGCGCCTTCCAGCGGGGCCTCGAGCGGGCCGGCCTCGGCTCCAACCTCACCCGGGCCGATATGGAGCCACTCGGTTTCTACGTGTGCGTCGCGGACCTGGAGGACGAGCTGATCCGCTCCCTCGGTTCCGTCTGCGTGGAACAGATCGTCGATGCTCAGGGTGAGCTTGGATCGTTCCGCACCTTCCAGAAGCAGCCTGCGCAGCAAGGACGGACCAATGAGGAGCAGCTTCGGCGCTTCATGGGCACCCGCGGCGGGCGGAAGATCCAGTACGCGCGCTTGCTCGTCGACGCGCTGGATCTCACCAAAGTGCCTCGGCCGCTGGATCGTGTACTTGATCATGACTGACGCACGAAAGCTCCCGCTTGCTTCGTGCAGCGCGCCGCGCACATCGAGCTGTACCGCACCGTAGCCGGGCCCTCAAGAAGGTACCGGACGAGTTTTGCGCGAGTTTTGATACATGAGTAATATATCAGGATCGAAGCTCAGGAGATGGGCATGCCGGTAGGAGCCACGCAGGCCAGCAGCGTCGACGCCGACAGCCGCTACGCGCTGCCCCCGCTGCTGACCGTCGACCCGGAACGCACCGAGACCAGCTCGCTGTCGGAGAAGGCCTACTACCTGATCCGCGACCGGATCATCTCGCTGGCGCTGCCCCCCGGCTCCACCGTGGACGAACGCGCGTTGATGGCCGAGCTGGCGCTGGGCCGCACGCCGATCCGTGAGGCACTGCGCCGACTCGCCGACGACAGGCTCGTGGTGGTCGCTCCACGACGGGGGATGTTCGTCACCCACATCGACATCCGCGACCTCGCCAGCATCGCCGAGGTCCGGGTCCAGATCGAGGGCCACGCTGCGCGGCTGGCGGCCGAGCGGGCGAGCAGCAAGGAGCGGAACGAGGCCACGCGGCTGCTGACCTGGCTGGACGCCCGGCACGCCGTAGCCGACCAGACCGAGCTCATGCGCTTCGACCAGCGCATCCACCGCCACGTTCACCGTTGCACCCACAACGCCTACCTGGCCGCGACGCTCGAGGAGTACTTCGTGCTCAGCCTGCGGTTGTGGTTTCTGGTGCTCGACCGCGTCACCCGCCTCGAGCAGGCCGTCACCGAGCATCGCGACCTGCTGGCCGCAGTCCGCGACAACGACCCCGACCGTGCGGAGGCGGTGCTGCGGGCACACGTCATCGGCTTCGAGCAGGAGATCCGCCGGGTGCTGTAGGTCGGCAAAACGCCTCAGCACCGCTTCCCCGACGAGAAAGGCCAGATCCCATGGCGGAACGCAGAACGGCCCTGTACGACGCGCACGTGCGCGCCGGCGCGCAGATGGTCAAGGGCGGTGGCGACTTTTGGTTCCCCTTCAGCTACACGTCGGCGGTCTCCGAGCATGTCAACACCCGCTCCAACATCGGCATGCAGGACCTGTCGTCGATGGGCGAAGTTGACGTCAAGGGCCCCGGAGCCGAGCGGCTGCTCAACCGCCTGCTCGTCAACGAGATCCGCGACATGGACCCCGGCAGGGTGCGCTACTCCACCATCTGCAACCCCGACGGCGGCATCGTCGACGACGTCACCGTCTACAAGTTCCACGACGAGCACTTCATGGTCGTGACCAGCTCCGGACCGCGGCTGACCACCTACCGCTGGATCGCCGAGCACGCCGCCGGCACCGGCACATACGTCACCGACGTCACCGCGACGATCGCGTTCCTGTCGGTGCAGGGCCCCAAGTCGCGCGAGTTCCTTCGTACGGTGGTGACCGAGGCCGACCTCGACGACCTCCGCTTCTTCCGCTTCACGACGGGTCGCATCGACGAGACCGAGATGGTCGTGTCGCGCTCCGGCTACACCGGCGAGCTCGGGTTCGAGCTGTACGTCCCCGCCGACGAGGCGGTCGGGATCTGGGAGCGGCTGCGTGCCGACGGCAAGGAGTTCGGCCTCAAGCCGTACGGCGCCCAGGCGATGCACACGCTGCGTCTTGAGAAGGCGCTGCCGCTGTACGGGCCGGACATCAACCAGGAACGGACCCCGTTCCACGTCGGGCTCGACCGCTGGATCCGGTTCGACAAGCGCGACTTCGTCGGGCGCGACGCGCTGCTGGCGGTCCAGGACTCCGGTCCCGAACAGCGCTGGGTGGGGCTGCGGCTGGACGCCAAGATGGCCGCCGACCCGGGAGACGCCGTGTCCTCGGTCGGCGACGTCGACGCGGTGCGCGAGGAGATCGAGTCCGGCCCGAGGGCCGGGGAACTCGAAGACCACGTCCATCCCGGCGAGCGGCTGGGCGACGTCACGACCAGCCAGTGGTGCCCGACCGTCGAGCAGCACCTGGCGATGGCCTACCTGGACACCTCACACGCCTGGCCGGGCAGCAGAGTCGTGATCGAGCACAACGGCCGCCCGGTCACCGCGACGGTGGTGCCAACGCCGTTCTTCGACCCCGGCAACGTGCGGATGAAGGGCTAACCGCCATGCAGCGCTTTTCCCAAGACGGCCGCGCCGACCGCCACTTCGACGTCATCGTGCTCGGCGTCGGCGGGATGGGCAGCTCCACGCTGTATCACCTGGCTCGGCGCCGCAAGCGGGTGCTGGGCATCGAGCGCTACGACATCCCCCACGCGATGGGTTCCTCTCACGGCGAGACGCGCATCATCCGGCTGGCCTACTACGAGGACCCCTCCTACGTCATGCTCCTGCAGCGCTCCTACGAGCTGTGGCGCGCGATCCAGTCACGGGCGGGAGAGCGGCTGCTGCACGAGACTGGCTCGGTCGACGCCAGCCCGTCCGACAGCTGGGTGTTCAAGGGGTCGCTGCAGTCGTGCCTGGAACACGACCTGCCGCACCAGGTGCTGACCAGCCGGGAGCTGACGCAGCGCTTTCCCGGGTACGGCCTGCCCCCCGAGACGATGGCGGTCTTCCAGCCCCAGGGAGGGTTCCTGCTGCCCGAGCGCTGCATCGTGTCCTACGTGCAAGCCGCCCAGGCGGAGGGTGCGGTCGTGCACGGCCGCGAGAAGGTTCTGGAGTGGCAGCCGACGCCCGACGGCGTGCGCGTGATCACCGACAAGGACAGCTACACCGCCGAGCGCCTCGTCATCACGGCCGGCGCCTGGAACCGCAAGCTGCTGCCGTTCCTGGAGCGGCTGGCGGTGCCGGAGCGCCAGGTCCTGGCCTGGTTGCAGCCGAGGGCCCCAGAGCTGTTCACCCCGGAGCGCTTCCCGGTGTTCAACCTCCTCGTCGACGAGGGCCGCTTCTACGGGTTCCCGCAGTTCGGGGTGCCAGGGTTCAAGTTCGGCAAGTACCACCACTTCGAGGAGCTCGGCGATCCCGAACAGCTCGACTCCGAGCCCCGCCGGTCAGACGAGATCATGCTCGGGCAGTTCGCGGCCCGCCACTTCCCCGACGGCTTCGGCCCCACCATGGGGCTGAAGACCTGCTACTTCACCAACACCCCGGACCACCACTTCATCATCGACCTGCATCCGCAGTACCCGCAGGTGTCGTTCGCCTCGCCCTGCTCGGGCCACGGCTACAAGTTCGCCAGCGTGATCGGCGAGATCATGGCCGACCTGGCCGAACGGGAGTCAACGCGGCACAACATCGACCTGTTCCGCCTTGACCGCTTCGGTATCAGGCCCCGCCGTTCGGGCCACGATCGGGGTCGGGGACAGCACGTAGTCGCGCGCCGGCCCCTGCCGCGGCGACGGTCGCGCGCGCTGACCGGGAACCCGGAGGCCTCCACGCGCAGCGGCCGGCGCGACGGGTTACTACCCGACGGGCTACGAGATTGGGAGACCTCCACCATCCCCGTTGACGATCGCCACGCGATCCATCCGTTCTGGTGAGCACACACCAGTGAGCGTTGCGCTGCACCTGCTGTCGGGCCCGCTCGACGACGCCGCCCGCGGCGCGCTGATCTTCGACGGCGGCCTGCTGGTGTTCCACCAGATGCCAGCTGTGAGGGCATTCGCGGTGGTGACGGACAACGCCATCCGCCAGGCGCTTGGCGATGATCCCGCGCACGCCCACCGCCGGCTGGAGCCGGAAGCGTTGCGCGACACGGTCACCGCACTGCAGCGCGACTACCGCAAGGATCCCGCCGTGCGCGGCGCCTTCATCGCCGTTCTGGATGCGGCTGGCGTCGACGGGCGTGCGGCCTACTGGGACTGGCTGGCCTTGCGGGTGCAGCCCCCCCGAGACGAGAAGGCCTCCGCCACGCTCGGCGTGCACCGCGATACGTGGTCGTCGGCGGTCGACGCGCAGAGCAACTGGTGGACGCCGATCTATGAGATCGGCGCGGACCGGACCGTGGCCTTCTATCCGGCCTACTGGACCCGGTCGGTGGCCAACACCAGTGCCGACTGGGATCTCGACCAGCCTCGAGGTCGCCCCTTGGTCCCGAAGCCCAGCGAGTCGGTCGACACCGGCGGCGAGCTGCGGATGGTCCTGCAGCCCGGGGACCTGCTGTGCTTCTCCGGCGCGCAACTGCACGCCAGCGTGCCGAACACCTCGGACATGATCCGCTTCAGCGTGGAGGTGCGCACCGTCCACCTCGATGACGTGCGGCACGGTCGGGGTGCACCCAACATCGACGGTTCGGCGCCACGCACGGCATGGCGCTGGTTCACCCACCCGGCCACCGGCGCGTCCCTGGGCGATGTCGTCGGCGGCGGCTGAGCCGCTGCGACTCGTCGCGAAACCGGGTTGTATGTCCGACCGCTTCGCTACATGGGGACAGGATCAGGTGCAGAATGGGCCGGCTGAAGCGCGCGGACCACGTCGAGGCGGCGAGCCGATGACGACGTCGCACACCGACGGGCAAACCAAGGTGGCCTGTCAAGGGCTATGGAAGGTGTTCGGCCCCCGCGCCGAGCGAATCATCGACTCCGAGCACGCCCATCTGCCTCGCCATGAGATGCGGTCAGCGACCGGCTGCGTCGCCGCGGTCCGCGACGTCAGCTTCGACGTGGCACGCGGCGAGATCTTCGTGGTCATGGGACTTTCCGGCAGCGGCAAGTCGACCCTGATCCGCTGCCTGTCCCGGCTGATCGAGCCGACCGCCGGGTCGGTGACCATCGACGGCGTCGACGTTCTGGCGATGGCGCCTCGGCAGCTGCGCGAGCTGCGACGCCACCAGGTGAGCATGGTCTTCCAGCACTTCGGTCTGCTGCCCAACCGCCGCGTTGTGGACAACGTGGCCTACGGGCTGGAGGTGCGAGGCGAGTCGCGGCAGTCCCGTTGCGCGCGCGCCGGCGAGCTGCTGGACATCGTCGGGCTCGCGGGCCTGGAGCAGGCCTACCCCGACGAGCTGTCCGGTGGCATGCAACAGCGGGTCGGACTGGCCCGCGCCCTGGCCACCGATCCCGAGGTGCTGCTGTTCGACGAGCCGTTCAGCGCGCTGGATCCACTGATCCGCCGTGACATGCAGGACGAGGTCATCCGTCTGCAGGCCGCGATGCGCAAGACGATGATCTTCATCACCCACGACCTGGCCGAGGCGCTCAAGCTCGGTGACCGCATCGCGGTCATGCGCAACGGCGACATCGTTCAGATCGGCACGCCGCAGGCCCTGGTCGCGCGCCCGGCGGACGACTACGTCGCCGACTTCACCCGCGATGTCAACCGCTCGCGCATCCTGACGGCACGCTGGATCATGGGGCCACCGCTGGACACGCCGGGAGGCGGAGACGGGCCCACCGCACCCGCCGACACGGTGGTGCACGACCTCATCCCCCTGGTAGCAGGCGACGAGGGGCCGGTTCGCATTCTCGACGGTGAGCGGGTGGTGGGCACGGTGGACCGCGCCGCGGTGATGGCGGCTGTGTACGGGGAGGCCGGCAACGGCGGCCGCTGAGGCGCGGCTGCGGCCACGAGCGGCCTCCAGCGCGCAGCGCAGCGACCAGGCGGTAGCGCTGGGCGCTCTGGGCGTGCTGGTCATCGCCACCTTCGCCAGCGGCTTCGCGGCCGACTTCCCGCAAGCCTGGTACGCCGGGCTGGCCGACCGCGGCGACGCCGCCGCTGGCTGGCTGGTCACCAACACCGACAGCTGGCTGTTCACCTACCTGTTCGACCCTCTCACCGAGGGACTGGAAGCCGCCATCGAGTGGGCTGAGGACACGCTGACGACCCTCGGCTGGTTCGGGATCTGGGTCGCCACGGGGCTGCTGGCCTGGCGGCTGAAAGGCTGGCGGTTGGCGATCGGCTCGCTGGTCGGGTTGGCCCTGCTGGGACTGATGGGGCTGTGGGAGGACAGCGTGCTCACGCTGAGCCTGATGACGGTTTCGGTCGCCCTGTCGCTGATCGTCGGGCTTCCGCTGGGCATCTGGGCCGGCCGCCGGCCGTGGGCCGAGGCGGCGCTGCGACCGCTGCTGGACACCATGCAGACCATGCCCGCGTACGTGTACCTGATCCCGGTCGTGCTGCTGTTCTCCATCGGCGATACCGCCGCACTGATCGCCACCATCGTCTACGCCATCCCGCCGGCGGTCCGACTGACAGCCCTCGGCATCCGCACGGTACCCAAGGTCGACCTGGAAGTCGGGGAGTCGGTCGGTTCCACCCCTCGCCAGCTGCTGACCAAGGTGCAGCTGCCGGTGGCGCTGCCGGCGATCATGGCCGCCGTCAACCAGACCATCATGATGGCCTTGTCGCTGGTGGTGTTCGGGGCGCTGGTCGGCGGGACCGGCCTGGGCCGCAGCGTGCTGCGTGCCTTGCAGCGCATCGACGTCGGGCGCGCGCTGGAGGCCGGGCTGGCGATCGTCATCGTGGCGATCCTGCTCGACCGCGTCAGCGCCGCCGCGGGCGAACGTCGACACGCCCAGCGCGCGCTGCCCCGCTGGGTTACCGGCCGCGGGGGTCTGGCTCTCGGCGGCGCACTGCTGGTGGCGTTGTATCTGATCGGCCGGCAGGTCGGCTGGGACTCCGACGCCCCCGGCTCCGGCCTGGTCAACCTGGTCCCTGGCACCGAGGCCGTCTACCAGTGGCTCCGCGCGACCGTCCTTGGCGCCACCCGTGCGTTCAGCGACGGTCTGATCATCTACGTCTTGGATCCGCTGCTGGGTGCGCTGACCGCCCTGCCCTGGTGGCTGATCACGGGGGCGGTGTTCGCGCTGGCGTGGGTCAAGGCCGGACCTGGCGTCGCGGCCTACAGCATCGTCGCGTTCGGGGCGGTCGGGGCGCTGGGGATGTGGGACAAGTCGCTGGACACCTTCACGCAGGTGGCGGTCGCCGCCGCGGTCAGCGTCTCGATCGCCGTGCCGATCGGCATCATCGCGTCGCGCGACGACCGGTTCTCGACGGTGCTGCGACCGCTGCTGGACGCTGCGCAAACCATGCCGGCGTTCGTCTACCTGATCCCGGTCATCGCCCTGTTCAACTTCGGGCGCGTCGCCGGACTGATCGCCTCCGTGGTGTACGCGCTGCCCCCGGCGATCCGCCTGACCAACCTCGGCATCCGCCAGTTGCCGCGGCAGACCGTCGAAGCGGCGCTCTCCTCCGGCTGCACCCCCCGCCAGCTGCTGCTCGGGGTTCAGCTGCCGCTGGCCCGCCCCACCATCATGCTGGGCGTCAACCAGACGATCATGATGGTCCTGGCGGGTGTGATCATCGCGGGCCTGGTCGGCGCCACCGGTCTTGGCCTCGAGGTCGTCTTCGGGCTGACCAAGGGGGAGATCGGGCGCGGGCTGGAGGCTGGGCTGGCCATCGTGCTGCTGGGCATCGTGCTCGACCGTGTCACCCAGGCGTTGGGCGCGCAGCCGCGGCCTACCGCCACCTGAGAACCGGCATCCGACGAAGGAGCGAAGCTATGAACCGACTGGTGGAGCGGACTCGACGTGCCTGCCTTCTGCTGGCACTGGTGCTGCTGGCGGTCGCGTGCGGTGGAGACGGCGGGAACGACGCCGCGGCGCCCGGCGCTTCCGACACCGCCGCCGGCGCTGCCGGCGCCGAAGGCGTCGAGGTCAACATCGCGGTGAACCCATGGACAGGCTCGGCGGTGGACGCCGCACTGGCCCAGTACCTGTTGTCGGAGGAGATGGGCGCCGACGTGGAGACGACCGACATCGACGAGAACGCCCAGTGGGCCGGCCTGGCCGCGGGTGACCTGGACGCGGTCATGGAGGTGTGGCCGTCCGGTCACGCCGACAACATCGAGACCTTCATCGAGCAGGAGCAGACGGTGATGGACGCCGGCGAGCTCGGCGCCGTCGGCAAGATCGGCTGGTTCGTCCCGACCTACGTGATCGAGGAGTACCCCGAGATCGAGTCCTGGAAGGGCCTGGCGGACAACGCCGAGCTGTTCGCCACCGCCGAGACCGGCGACAAGGGTCAATTCCTGGCCGGTGACCCAAGCTTCGTGTCCTTCGACGCCGAGATCATCGACAACCTCGGCCTGCCGTTCGAGGTGGTGCAGTCCGGCTCGGAGGCGGCGCTGCTGACGACCCTGGACACCGCGGTTGAGAACCAAGAGCCGCTGCTGATGTACTTCTACACACCGCACTGGGCGCACGCCAAGTACGACCTGACCCAGGTGGAGCTGCCGCCCTACACCGACGAGTGTGGCGCCAAGCCGAAGGCCCAGCGCGACTGCGGTTACCCGGAGGACGTGCTGTTCAAGGCGGTGTCGGCGAAGCTGGAGGACAAGTCGCCCGCCGTGACGACGTTCCTGCAGAACTTCGAGCTGACCAACGATCAGCAGAACGAGATGGCGGCCATGGTCGACGACGAGGGCATGGAGCCCGACGAAGCCGCCGAGCAGTGGGCGCAGGACAACACCGACGTCTGGCAGGGCTGGCTGCCCTGACGCGGACCCGTTCCCTCTCCCCGCCGCCAAGGGTCGCGAGGCGATGTGCAGTCGCTCCTGATCGACAACCACGACTCCTTCACCTTCAACCTCTATCAGCTCATCGCCGAGGTGAACGGGGTCCCGCCGAAGGTCGTCGGCAACGACGAGGCCGAATGGGCGGACCTGGTCGACGCGGGCTTCGACAACATCGTCGTCTCCCCCGGCCCCGGGCGCCCGCAACGAGCCGCCGATGTCGGCGTGAGCCTGCAGGCCATTCGCCACAGCCGCGTGCCGCTACTCGGCGTCTGCCTCGGCCACCAGGGGATCGGCCATGCCTTCGGGGCGACGGTGGAGCATGCGCCGGAGCCGGTGCACGGCCGGCTCACCAAGGTCCACCACGACGGCGAGGGGCTGTTCGCCGGCATCCCATCGCCGTTCACCGCGGTGCGCTACCACTCCCTGTCGGTCTCCGGCCTGCCCTCGGTCCTGCAGCGCAGCGCCTGGAGTGACGACGGGCTCGTCATGGCGCTGCGTCACCGGACGCGGCCACTGTGGGGGGTCCAGTTCCATCCCGAGTCGGTGTGCAGCGAGCACGGCGCGGCGCTGCTGGACAACTTCCGGCGGCTGACCGAACGCTGGCATGCCGGCCGGCAGGACCGGCGGGTCGCGCGCCCCAGTGCTCGGGTTGCCGACCGTCCCGTGCGACGGGAGTCGGCCCAGCCCGAGGAGCGCTACACCGTCCACCTGCGGCAGCTCGACTTCCCTGTGGAGGCCGAGCAGGCCTACCTGGAGCTGTATGCGGCCAGTGAGCGGTCCTTCTGGCTGGACGGCTCGGCGGTGGCACCGGCGCGGGGATGGTCCTACCTCGGCGACGGCAGCGGCCCCCACGCGGAGTACGTCAGCCACGACGTCGGCCGGGGACGCGTGGAAGTGACCTCACGGGAGGGTACCCAGCGTGTGCGGATGCCGTTCCTGGACTACCTTGACGCGCAGCTGCGACGGCGCAGGCAGCAGTTGGACGTTCCGCCGGGCTGGGACTTCGACCTGGGCTACGTCGGGTTCCTGGGCTATGAGCTCAAGGCGGAGTGCGGCGGCAACAGCGCTCACCAAGCGTCCACCCCCGACGCGGCGATGCTGTTCGCCGATCGCATGCTGGTGGTGGACCATGAGGGCGGCTCTGCCGACCTGATTGCCCTCAGCCAGCCGGCAACGCGACAGCAGGCCGAGCGTTGGCTGGATGAGACCGAGCGACGGTTACGGCAGCTGGTCGGGCGAGCACCGGCGCCGCTGCAGGCCCACGAGACCACCGGGGCCGTCGTGGCCGCGCTGCCGTGGCGCTTCCGTCATGACGCCGAGACGTACCGGAACCTGGTCGCCGCCTGCCAGCGCGAGATCCGCGACGGCGAGTCCTACGAGCTGTGCCTCACCAACACCATCACCGCGGACGTCAGCGTCGACCCCGTGCGGGCCTACCGCCAGCTGCGCCGTGCCAACCCGGCGCCGTACGCGGCGCTGTTGCGCTTCGGGCAGCTCGCGGTGCTCAGCTCCTCACCAGAGCGCTTCCTGCGGATCGACCGGGCTGGCACGGTGGAGAGCAAACCCATCAAGGGCACCCGGCGACGTGCGGCGAGACCCTCCGACGACGATGCGGCGCGCGACGAGCTGGCCAACAGCGAGAAGGACGTGGCCGAGAACCTCATGATCGTCGATCTGCTCCGCAACGACCTCGGACGGGTCTGCGAGGTCGGCAGCGTTGCTGTACCGCGGCTGTTCGACGTGGAGACCTACGCGACCGTGCACCAGCTCGTCAGCACCGTGCGCGGTCGGCTGCGGTCGGACCGGACGCCCGTGGACTGCGTGCGCGCCGCGTTTCCGGGAGGCTCCATGACCGGCGCGCCGAAGCTGCGCTCCATGCAGCTCCTCGACCGGTTGGAGGCAGGTCCCCGAGGGGTGTACGCGGGCGCGCTGGGCTTCTTCGGGCTGGGTGGCTGCGTGGAGCTGAGCATCGTCATCCGGGCCGCGGTGATCACGGGCGCCGAGGTGTCGGTGGGGGTCGGCGGCGCCGTGGTGGCCCTTTCCGACCCCCAGGCCGAACTCGACGAGACCCTGGTCAAGGCCGAGCCGGTACTGGCGGCGCTGGCCAGAGCGGGGTCGGCCTGATCCGCCGACCCCGCTGAGGCGCCTACTCGCCGATCAGCTGGTTGGATTCGAGGAACTCCAGCGCCACGTCTTCGGGACGCTGGCCCTCCGCGGACACCTGCGCGTTCATCTGGGTCATCACGTCCTGGGTGAGCGCTTCGGAGATGGGCGTGAACAGCTCCTCCAGGGCCTGCCCGTACTGTGAGTACGCCATGTCGGTGAACACCGGTGAGGGGTTGTACAGCGGGAAGAAGCCCTCGTCGTCCTCCAGCACGGTCAGCTCGAGGGCAGCGATGCGGCCGTCGGTCGTGAAGACCTCACCGAAGTTGCAGGGATCCTGGTTGGCCGTGGAGTTGTAGACCACGCCCGTGTCCAGCACCGTGACGTTGTCCTCGGGAAGCTCATAGCCGTACGTCTTCCATGCCCGGCAAGCGTCCTCGCGGGCGGGGAACTCGCTCTCGACGATGGCAACCAGCTGGATGTGCTCGAACGACTGCACGAGCAGCGCGTCATAGTTCTGTGCCAGGTACCTCCCACAAGCCCATTCGCGCCCCACCCCGCTCGTGGAGGTCCTCGTGCTCTTGCGCGTTACCCTGCTGCCCAGCGGGCCACCCTGACGTTGCACGCTGCCCAACGCGGGTGCGCCATGAGCAACAGCATCACCGCCATGTCGCCTCCCGTCAAGGGGTCTGTCACCTGCTGTTCGTGACGGCGCGGTTGCCGTTATCATTCGCGTGTCGGTAAAGCCCCCAGACGACCCAGACGACCGACGAGGATCACCGATGCTTCCTGCAGCCGTCCCCTACCTGATCGTCGGCGCCGGCATCCACGGGCTGTCGACCGCCTGGCATCTCGCGCGACGGCTCAAGGCGAGCGGCCGCGGCGACGGCTCGCAGGTCGTCGTCATCGACAAGACGGACGTCGGGGCTGGGGCGTCGGGGATCGCCTGCGGGGTGGTGCGCAACAACTACTTCCAGCCGGCGATGCGCGAGCTGATGGCGCACTCGGTGGCCGTGTGGGAGTCCGACCAGGCGGCGTTCGCCTACCATCCGGTCGGCTACCTGCAGATCGCGCCGGAGGCGATGCACGCCGACGTGGCCCAGATCCACGCCGAGCAGCGCGAGATCGGCTACGACTCGACGCTGGTCGAGGGTGACATCGACTGCCGGAGCTACATGAGCGACATCTTCTCCGACTGGCAAGCCCAGGGCATCACCAACGTCCTGCACGAGCATCGGGGCGGCTACGCCAACAACACCGCCTCGCTGCGGGGCCTGCAGGCAAAGGCCGAGGCAGAGGGTGTGCGGATCGTCTCCGGCGTGCGCGTCACCGGCGTGCGCCGCGACGGCGGCGCGGTGACCGCCGTGGAGACCGACCAGGGCGTGGTGGCCTGCGAGCAGCTGGTGGTCGCGGTCGGCCCGTGGATCCGCGACCTGTGGCGGCTGCTGGAGCTGCCCGAGAAGATCTCGCTGCGCGCCCCGGACGGCCGCGTCTTCGACGATGTCGACATGTGGACCTACTGGTCGCTGCAGGAAGGCACGCTGGGGGTCGACCCCGACTTCCTGCTCGACAACCGAGGGCAGATGCCACCGGTGGTCCACGTCGACACCGACGCGCCGTTGTACGACTCCGACGACGGCAGCCTCGTCACCGATCGGCTCTGGGGCATCTACTACAAGCCCGACTTCCACTTCGGCGGCGTGCAGGGCGGTGCCATGCCGTTCGTCGTCGACCGCGATGCCGAGGACGTCGCCGTCGACCCCTATGGGCCGGCCAGCCCCGACTTCGTCGTCGGGGACGACTTCGCCCGCATGTGGACCTCGGCGCTGGCGCACTGCCAGAAGCGCTTCGAGGGCAAGCGCGGCCTGTTCTCCAAGGAACCCTCTGGAGGCATCGGCTGCTTCACCCCCGACAGCTTCCCGGTGTTCGACGTGTTCTGTCAGAACGCCTACGTGATCGCCGACTCCAACCACGGCTACAAGATGATCGGCGTCGGCGCGCTGGTGGCCGCTGAGCTCACCGGCGAGCGCCAGGCCCTGCTGGAGCCCTTCCGCTTCTCGCGCTACGCGCAGGGCCGGCTGCATCCGACCAGCAACTCGCCGTTCCCCTGGAGCTGACCCCGGGGTGGTGGGCATCCGCTACCGATTCGGTGCCGGATACCCACCACCCCGGGGTCAGCCACGCGCTGGTTCCAGCTCCATCGCCTCGGCCAGGCGCGACTCCAGCTGTCCGTAGCCGGTGTGGTGCACGTTCAGGGGCAGCCCCAGCCGTTGGGCGACCTTCCCGGCCTTGGCCACCAGGTCGGGGTCACTGACCTGGCTGAGGTACACGACACGGCGGTAGTGGCCGAAGTAGTCGGCTTGCAGTTCGGGGAACCGGTCAAGGCCGAGGCCTCGGATCACCGTGCCCTCAAAGGAACGGACCAAGAAGTCGGTCAGGAAGAAGGTGCCGGGCTCGGCGGCCATCAGCTCGGCGAAGGCCTGCCCCGCGTACAGCTCGTAGCAGTGAGGGCCGTCGATCCGCGCGACGCCGTGGCGCGCCAGCACGGCGTCCAGCGCCCCTCGGGTCCCGCAGTCGCCGTAGACGACCACCCGTCGGTCGTAGTCGTCGGCGAGTTCGACGAGCAGGCGTTCCACGTCGGCCGCGATGCGCTCGGGATACAGGTGGTCCAGCGCGGACACGCTGACCACGCTGGCGTCCCAGCCGCGGCGCGCCACGATGGCTCGCACCTCGCGACCCAACGCGCCACAGGCGATCAGCGCCACGGTCACGGGGTTCGCTCGCGGCGGCACGGGCTGAAGCAAC
>JALZLF010000168.1 GCA_030858865.1 Actinomycetota bacterium
GCCGACGGAGCAGCGCTCGGGCTGCCACCCGCCGCGCAGCCGGCCAGCAGGCCCGCCCCGGCGATCGCGGCGAGCAGTCGCCGCGGGTCAGTCACTGCGATCGCGCAGGTAGCGCTCCAGCTCGGCGGCCAGCTCGTCGCCGCTCATGGTCGGGTCAGGCAGGTTGTCGTCGGCGTGTGCGGTGGCGAAGCGCTCCTCGAGCTCACCGACGTACTCGGCGAGGTCGTCGTCCTCGGCGAGCAGGGCCTGGATGTCGTCGGCTTGGCCCGCGGCGTCGCGGGCCAGCTCCTCCAACGGCAGGTCGGCTCCGACGAGGCCGGCGACCCGCTCGGCCAGGGCAAGGCTGGCCGAAAGGAACGGCGTGCCGGCGAGGTAGTGCGGCACGCCCGCCCACAGGCTCACCGCCGTGAGACCCGACTCGACGCTGGCCTGGTACAGCACGCCGGTCATGCCGGTCGGGCCCTCGTAGCTGCTGTGGGGCAGGCCCAGCTGCGCGGCCAGCTCGCCGTCGGAGGCGCCGCCGGTGATCGGCACGGGCCGGGTGTGGGGCACGTCGACCTGCAACGCGCCGAGGGTCACCACGAGCTCCACGCCAAGGTCGACGGCGAGCTCGGCGATGCCGCCGGCGAAGGCTCGCCAGCGCAGGTTCGGTTCGGTGCCGTCGAGCAGGACGACATCACGCTGGGCGCCGTCGGGCGCCGCCCAGGAGAACGCGTTGTCCGGCCAGTCGATGCTGCGGCCACCGTCTTCCGTGCGACGGACGGTGGGCCGGGTCGCCTGGAAGTCGAAGAAGTCCTCTGCCTCGATCCCGGCGAACTCGGTGGCGCCGAGAGCGGTGTGCAAGACCTCAAGAGCCCCACTGGCCGCCTCGCCGGCGTCGTTCCAACCCTTGAACGCGGCGAGAAGGATCGGCCGCCGCAGCGGTGGGGGCTGCCGACGAATGTGTACGACGTCCAAACGCTGCTCCTGTCGGATACCTGGCGCAGTGTCGCAGGGATACCCCGTCAAGGGTTGCGTCTCGCCCTGTCCAGGAAGTCAACCAAGGCCGGTGCCACCAACCGAGCACGGGTGAGCTGCACGTCATGGCCGCCGCCGGGAACCACCAGTTCGTCGGCATGTGGCCACAGCTTGCGCAGCTCGGCGTACTGAGCGGGATCCACCGCCATGTCACGGTCGCCGCGAACCAGCATCGTCGGGCAGTGCAGACCCTCCAGCGCATCGACGTCGACGTCGATGCGCAGTCCCTTGGCGTCGCGCAGGCAGACCTGCTTCCAGGCGTCGGGGCCGCCGAGCGGTTCGTGCAGCTTGGACAGCTGGCGGGCCCAGAGGGGAAACTCGGCCTCCAGCTCGTCGGGGTCGAACTTGGAGCGCCAGGCCTCCAGCCCCTGGTGTTCGCGCACGCTCACTCCTACCAGCACCAGCGAGGCGAAAAGGTCCGGGTCGGTCACGGCCAGCTCCAGGCTGGCGTGCCCGCCCATGGAGAAGGCCATGACGTGGACCGGCGGGCCGAGGTCGCGCAGCAGCCCGCGGACCGCGTCGACCAACACCTCTCGGGCGTAGCCGCCGTCCTCGGGCAGCGGCGTTCGACCGTGTCCCGGCAAGTCCGGCAGGTGGACACGGTACTCGCGGGACAGCGCCTTGACCTGCTTGGACCAGTGGAAGCGTCCGGTGCCGGTGCCACCGTGCAGGGCCACGAGCTCAGCCGGGGCGTCGGCGTTGTCCGGGGGCTGTTGGGCGTCGTCGCCGACGGGCCCTACGCTTTCGGAATACATGGTCACCGATGGTAGCCACGGCAGCGGACCGGTCTGGGACGACCGGGCCTGGCCACCGCTGCCGCGACTTGCTGAGCGTGTCGACGCCGAGATCTGCGTCGTCGGGCTCGGCGCATCGGGGCTGACCGCGGTCGGCGAGCTGCTCGACCTCGGCGTCGACGTCGTCGGCGTCGACGCCGAGAGCGTGGGGAGCGGGGCCGCCGGCCGCAACGGCGGTTTCCTGCTGGCCGGCACCGCCGATTTCCATCACCACGCCGTGGCACGGATGGGCGCGGACCGGGCCGCGGCGCTGTACCGGCTGACCCTCGACCAGCTCGACCGCATCTGGCTGGAGACCCCGCAGGCCGTGCGACGTACCGGCAGCCTGCGTATCGCGGTGGACTCCGACGAGGTCTCCGACTGCCGCGCGCAGATGGTCGCCTTGCGGCAGGCCGGCCTGCCGGTGCAGCCCTACGCCGGGAGGGAGGGTTCCGGCCTGCTGTTCCCGATGGACGCCAGCTCACAGCCGCTGCGCCGCTGCCAGGTGCTGGCCGGGCGGGCGCGCATGCGCGGCGCCCGCCTGTTCGAGCACTCCTCCGCCGTGAAGATCGCCTCGGACCGCGTCGTCACCGCCCGCGGCGAGGTGCGGTGTGAGGCGGTGATCGTGGCCGTGGACGGCAGCATCGAGCGGGTCCTGCCGGAGCTGGCGGGCAGGGCGCGGACCGCCCGGCTCCAGGTGGTGGCCACCGCACCCGCGCCAGAGGTCGACGTCCCCCGTCCCGTCTACGCCCGTTGGGGCCTGGAGTACTGGCAGCAGCTGCCTGACAAGCGGGTCGTCCTCGGCGGCTTCCGCGACCACGCCGGCGATGCCGAGTGGACCGACGAGGCGGTGCCGACCGCCCCGGTCCAGGCGGAGCTGGAGCGCTTCCTGCGCGACGGCATCGGTGTCCGCGCGCCGATCACCCACCGCTGGGCTGGGGTGATCGCCTACACCGACGACAAGCTTCCGATCGTCGAGCAGGTCGGGGATCGGGTATGGGCCACCGGGGCTTACAGTGGGACCGGTAACGTCCTCGGCGCGGTGTGCGGGCGTGCGCTGGCACAGCGGATCGTGACCGGCCGCAGCCTGCTCGACGGTGTCCTGCTGCCGCCGCGGCCAGTCGCAACGCCTTCGGCATAGGAGCCGCGCAGCATGGGTCTGCAGGTCGGCATCGTGGGACTGCCCAACGTGGGCAAGTCGACGCTGTTCAACGCCGTCAGCGCCGCGGGCGCCGAGGCGGCGAACTACCCGTTCGCCACGATCGAGCCCAACGTCGGCGTCGTGGCTGTACCTGACGAGCGTCTCGACGTCCTGGCACGCCTGGCGAAGTCGGTCAAGGTGGTGCCCACCAGCGTTGAGTTCCTCGACATCGCGGGTCTGGTCAAGGGTGCCAGCCGTGGTGAGGGGCTTGGCAACCAGTTCCTGTCTCACATCCGCGAGGTCGACGCGGTCGTGCACGTCGTGCGCTGCTTCGACGACCCCGACGTGATCCACGTCGACGGCGACGTTGACCCGTCGCGCGACATCGAGGTCGTCGACACCGAGCTGCTGCTCAAGGACCTGGAGACGGTCACCAAGCGTGCCGAGCGCGCGGCGCGCAGCGCTCGCACGGGCGACAAGGCGGCGGTACGAGAGGCCGAGCTGGTCGCCGCCCTGCAAGCCCACCTGGAGTCGGGCCGGCCCGCCCGCGGCTTCACCGGCGAGGGCGCGGCGACGGTGACGCGGGAGCTGGGCCTGCTCACGGCCAAGCCCGTGCTGTTCGCGGCGAACGTGTCAGACGCCGAGCTGGGCGGCAACGCCTACGTCGACGCGGTCGGAGTCCTGGCCGACAAGGAAGGCGCCGAGGTGGTCGTCCTGGCCGCCGAAGCCGAGGCCCAGATCGCCGAGCTCGACCCGCCGGAGCGCGCCGAGTTCCTGGCCGACCTGGGCCTGGAGCGCTCGGGACTCGACCAGCTCGTCCACGCCGCCTATTCCCTGCTCGGCCTGGTCACCTTCTTCACCGCCGGCCCCACGGAGGCGCGAGCCTGGACGGTGCGCAGCGGCACCTCGGCACCGCTGGCGGCCGGCGAGATCCACTCCGACATCCAACGCGGCTTCATCCGCGCCGAGGTCATCACCTACGACGACTACGCGGCGCTTGGCACCGAGCAGGCGGTTCGCGACGCCGGCAAGCTGCGCGTCGAGGGCAAGGACTACCTGATCCGCGACGGCGACGTGGTGCACTTCCGCTTCAACGTGTAGCCCCATCGCCGCGGGCGCGGCCGAACGCACACGGTTGCGCCTCAGCGGTCACTGCGGCGCGCGTAGCCCCCAGGCCTGCACCCGGGCGCCGGTGCAGTCGTTCTCCACGTAGTCCATGCCCGCGGTCTCGACGATCCGGCGGGCGTCGGGGGAGCTGAGGCCGAGCTGCAGCCATACGGCGGACGCCCCGACGTCGACGGCTTGGCGAGCGACGCCGGCGCACTCCTCGCTGGGTCGGAACACGTTCACCAAGTCGACGGGCTCGCCGATGTCGGCCAAGGTCGGAAAGGCCGCCTCGCCGAGGACCTCGCTGGCGGTGCGGTGCACGGGGAGTACGCGATAGCCGGCGCTTTGCAGGATCGCGGGAATGCGGTGGGCGGCCTTGTGCGGCTGCGTGGAGCAGCCAACCACCGCGATCGTGTGGACGCTTTCCAGAAGCTGGCGCGGGGTCCGGCTCACGGCAGCCGGCGTGGGGGACGCCCTGGCTGCGGCGAGAAGTCGTAGGGGTAGCCCTGTTCGACGGCGCTGACCTCAGCTAGGCGTCGCAGGTCGGTGTCGGTCAGCTCGAGGGTCCCCGCGGCCAGGCTGGCCTCGAGCTGGTCGGCGCGTGTGGCGCCGATGATGGGGATGACGTCTGGGCGGGCCAGCAGCCAGGCGATGGCGACGGTGGCGGGCTCGGTGTCGTGGCTGCCGGCGATCTCGCGCACGACGTCCAACGTCTGCCAGCCCCGCTCCGACATGCTGTCCAGCCACCTGGCGAAGCGGCCTTTGCCCTCGCCGGACTGGCCGCGCTGGTACTTGCCGGCCAGGAATCCCGCCGCCAGCGGCGACCAGGCGAGGATCGACAACGCGTTGGCGCGGGCGGCGGGCAACGTCTCCAGCTCGATCTTGCGCTCGACCAGCGAGTACTGCGGCTGCAGGCTGGCGAAGCGGTCGTATCCGGCCACCTCCTGCATCCGGACGGCGCGCTCGAGCTGCCAGCCGGTGAAGTTGGAGACCCCGATGTGCAGCACCTTGCCGCTGCGTACCAGATCCTCCAGCGTCGACAGCGTCTCTTCCAGCGGCGTGGTGTCGTCGAAGCTGTGCAGCTGGTACAGGTCGATGTAGTCGGTGCCCAGCCGGTCCAGGCTCGCCTCGACCGCCGACAGCAGGTGCCGGCGCGATGCGGAACGGTCATTCGGACCGTCGCCCGCGGCGCCGTAGGCCTTGGTCGCGATGACGACCTGGTCGCGGTCGCTGCCGAGGATCTTGCCCAGCAGCTCTTCGCTGCGGCCTTCGTTGTAGACGTCGGCGGTGTCGAAGAAGGTGCCGCCCGCCTCGCGGAAGCGCCCGACGATCGCCCGCGAGCCGTCGAGGTCGGCGGCGTCACCAAAGGTCATCGTGCCAAGGCACAGGCGGCTGACGACGAGACCGGTAGGGCCGAGATAGGTCTGCTGCATGGTGTCCATTGGCCGCAGGGTAGCGCTTGCGCGTCCACGCGGCCGGGGCGGCTACGGCGCGTCGCGGCACCGGATTGGCCTGCGCTATCCTGCCTCCTCAGGGCGGTTAGCTCAGTTGGGAGAGCGCTTGCTCGACAAGCAAGAGGTCACTGGTTCGAGCCCAGTACCGCCCACTCAGGCTCCCGGGCACCGACCGTCACGCCGAGCCCGCGAGCCGCAGCTCACCAGGCGTAGGCCTCGGGGGCCTGGCCACCAGGGCCGGGGAACAGCTCGTCGAGTCGCGTCAGCGCCTTGTCGTCCAACCTGATCTCCAGCGCGCGCTGCGCTGTTTGCAGCTGCTCCATCGTGCGCGGCCCGATGATCGGCGCGGTGACCACGGGCTGGTGCAGCAGCCAGGCCAGACCGACGTCGGACGGCTGCTCTCCCAGCTCGTCACAGAACGCCTCGTAGGCCTGCACTTCCTCGCGGCGCTCCGCCAGCTGCTTCTGCATGCGGTCGGAGGCCGACCGGCCCTCTCGCTCCTTGCGCAGGATTCCGCCGAGCAGCCCGCCGCCGAGCGGCGACCAGGGGATCATGCCGAGGCCGTAGGCCTGGCAGGCCGGGCCGACCTCCAGCTCGACGCTGCGCTCGGTCAGGTTGTACAGCGACTGCTCGCTGACCAGGCCCAGGAAGTGGCGGGCCTTGGCCGCCTCCTGTGCCTGCGCGATGTTCCACCCGGCGAAGTTCGACGAGCCGACGTAGAGGATCTTGCCCTGGGTGACGAGCACCTCCATCGCCTGCCAGATCTCCTCCCACGGCGTGTTCCGGTCGATGTGGTGCATCTGGTACAGATCGATGTGGTCGGTCTGTAGTCGCCGCAGGGACGCCTCGCAGGCACGACGGATGTTCAGCGTCGACAGGTGGGTGTCGTTGGGCCAGTCGCTCATCGAGCCGTACAGCTTCGTGGCCAGGACCGTCTTGTCCCGCCGCCCACCGCCCTGGGCGAACCAGCGACCGATGATCTGCTCGGTGACGCCCTCGCCCTGGCGCCAGCCGTAGACATTCGCCGTGTCGAAGAAGTTGATCCCCCGCTCGTGGGCGGCGTCCATGATCGCGTGGGAGTCCTCCTCGGAGGTCTCGGGTCCGAAGTTCATGGTGCCGAGGCACAGACGGCTGACGGACAGGCCAGTGCGGCCGAGCTGCGTGTAATCCATGGGTTCTCCTGAGGTGTAGCCGTAGTCCAGACAGCCGGAAAGGGCCCGGCAGGAAGCGCCGAGCCCGTTCGGGAGCGGCCTAGGAGGCGGCGTTCTGGGCGTTGTCGAGCAGCTCTTGGAACTGCTGCTGGAATTGCGGGTTGCTGGCCAGCGACAGCCCACCGATGAGGGCCGCGATGCCCAGCAGGAGCGCGAGCACGCCCATGATCAGCCCGCTGACGGCCAACCCCTTGTGCAGGCCGCCCAGCGACTTTGCCTTGCCGATGCCGACGAAGCCGAAGATGGCGGCGATGAGGCCGAACAGCAGGGCCGCTGGGCCGGTGAAGACGAGGAAGAAGAAGGTGAGCGACATGAAGCCAAGGACGAACGCCGCGATGGCGCTGCCGTTGCCGTCCGTCTGGACGGGGGTCGGCGCGTACTCGCGGTCGCTGGCGACCCGGTCGTTGGTCGCTTCGGTCTCGCGACGGGACATTCGA
>JALZLF010000178.1 GCA_030858865.1 Actinomycetota bacterium
GAGTACAAGTGGGACGGCAGCCAGTACCACTACAACTGGAGCACCAAGGGCCTGACCTCCGGCGTGTACCGCATCAACGCCAACCTCGCCGACGGCAGCCAGCGCTGGGTCGACATCTGCCTCACCAGGTAGCCGGAGATTCCGTCCGCTTCCGCGAAGATCAGGAGCAGGCAGTCGTCCCCTTGTCGCGCGTCACGCCATGGATGCCGATGAAGCGCCAGCGGTAGTCGTCAGGGCGCAGCCGCAGACTCAGGATCCCGTGGTGGCCGCTGTCGCGGAACTTGCTGTTGGAAATCGGGGTGCCGAGATCGTAATGGTTCTTGCCGCCCGTGCCGACGACGAACTGACGCACGCCGGTCGCCCGGTCGAGCTCGCCACGGGGAGTCTGGGGAGCGAAGCGTTCGTAGTTGTGGTCGTGGCCAGCGAGCAGGACGTCGACGCCGCGTCGATACAGGATGCGAAACAGCGGCGCCACGGCACGGTCGGAGCCGTGGCGACCGGAGCTGAAGCGCGGGTGGTGCCAGTAGGCGAGGGTGCACTCGTTGGGGTGGGCCGCCAGATCGTCGCGCAACCACTCCCCCTGCGGTGAGCCCCAGTGACAGCCGCCGACCTCGGCGCAGTTGGAGTTCATCGCCACCAGATGCCACTGTCCTAGGTCGAAGCTGTACCAGCCCTGGCTGCGCTCCCCGGCGCTGGCGCCGGCGCCGAAGTAGTCGAAGTAGCCCGAGGCCCCTTCAGTGGCGTACTCGTGGTTGCCGGGGGTCGGCCGGGTGATGTCCTTGAACCGCCCCCAGGTCGGGTCGTAGGACTCCTGAAAGGCCTCCAGCGTGCCGTCCTGATACTGGTTGTCGCCGACGGTCAGCACGGCGTCGTAGTCGCCCGCCAGTACCAGGTCGGAGGTGGCCTGGTGCCGGCACTGGCCGTCCTGTCCGAGGCCGGCGTTGAAGTAGACGCTGGTCGGGTCGCAGGCGATGTCGCCGCCCACGGCGATCAGGGCATCACCATCAATGGTCACGATCGGCGGCGGTGACACCACCGCAGCACCCGACGTTGCCGACGCCGGCGCCGACGACCAGCCGGCCGCTACGAACGCAGCGGTGAGCAGCATGGCGACGACAGGCTTCCTGGCGTTCTTCGAACAATCGGTCATTTAGCGCATATCGGCAGGCCGCAGCCGCTGCCTGAGGAGCATGTGCGACGCTGGCCTCGGGGCTCCAGCACGCCCGTGCTGGCCCGCGCGTCCAGATTGTGCCCACCGCAGGAGCCGGAATGCGGAATGCTGCTGCTGTACGTGCCCCCTGCCGCGCGCTCCGCCGCCACCTCGTCCGCGTCATCCTGGTGCTGGCGTCCCTGCCGGTCGTCATCTCGCTGCTGCTGGAGCCGAGCACATGACACTGCCGCTGTTCATCGTCGACGCCTTCACCGACCGGGCCTTCAACGGCAACCCCGCAGGTGTGGTCGTGCTGCCAGGCCCGGCCGACCCGGGCTGGATGCAGTCGGTAGCCGCCGAGCTGCGCCATTCCGAGACCGCGTTCACCTATGCCGACGGCAACGGCGCCTGGGCCCTGCGCTGGTTCACGCCGGCCTCGGAGGTCGACCTGTGCGGGCACGCCACGCTGGCCACCGCTCACGTGCTGTGGTCGGACGCCCGGGCCGATCCCGCCGCCGCCGTGGCGTTCGAGACTGCCAGCGGACGGCTTGCCGCGCGCCGGCGCGACGGCTTGGTCGAGCTGGACTTCCCCGCCCAACCGGCGACGCCCGAGCCCGCTCCTCCCGGATTGCTGGAGTCGGTCGGCGTCGAACCGGCGGCGGTCGCCAGCAACGGCACCGACTGGTTGCTGGAGCTCGCCGACGAGCCTTCCGTCATCGCGGTGGCTCCGGACTTCGGCAGGCTGGCCGAGGTCGACGCGCGAGGGGTGATGGTCACCGCCGTCTCCCAGCGCCGAGGCGTCGACTTCGTCTCGCGCTGGTTCGGCCCGGCCGTCGGTGTCGATGAGGACCCCGTCACAGGTTCGGCGCATTGCGCCCTCGGGCCGTGGTGGGCGGCTCGGCTCGGACGCGAGCAGTTGGTCGGCTACCAGGCTTCGCCGCGCGGCGGCACCGTGCGGGTCCGTGTCGCCGGTGACCGGGTCCTCCTCGCGGGCTCGGCCGTCACCGTCGTCACGGGCCAGCTGCTAGCACCGGTTTAGCCTCGACGGGATGGTGGCTGCGCTCGCTCACGGGCTGATCGACATCGGCCCGCTGCCGGTCCCGGCAAACGTGCTGCTGGGCGGCAGCGGCGGCGTCCTGCTCGGTGCGGCGGCGCTGGCGTCGCGTCACCGCCCCGCCGCGTACGCCCCAACCAGCGAGCCTTCGCCAAGCGCCGCGCTGCTACCGGCACGCAGGTCGCTCACGCGCACCCTTCTGCGGATCGTCGGGGCCCTGCTGCTGCTGGCCATCGTCGTGCCCGCCGCTCTCGGCCCTGCCGATGTCGCGGCCAACCCGGCGCCCCGGCTGCTGTTCACGGTGCTGTGGGCGGGACTGCTCCCGGCGTCGCTGCTGTTCGGTCCCGTCTGGCGAGCGTGCAGTCCCTTGCGCGGGCTGGCGTCGCTGCTGGCCGAACAGGCCCCGCGCGCGTTGCCCGCCGGCCTCGGCGTCTGGCCGGCGGTGGTCGCCGCGGTGGTGTTCAGCGGCGTCGAGCAGCTGTCGGGGCAGTCCGCACCGCTGGTGCTGGCGTTCCTCGCCGTCTACGCGCTGGCACAGCTGGCTGGAATCGCGGTCTACGGGCCGGCGTGGCTGGCTGCGGCCGACCTGTTCGAGGTCTATTCGACCGTGCTGGGCCGCCTGGCGCCGATCGGCCGCGACGACCGTGGTCGCGTGCGCTGGCGGCGTCCTCTGGTGGCGCTGAGCACCACAGCTGTCCCGCCGGGGTTGCCTGCGCTGGTTGCCGTCCTCGTGGGCGCCGGGTTGTACGACGGTGCGGTGCTGGCGGGTCTGCCAGGCGGGGCGATGGCGCTGGCTGCCCGGATGGGCGCGGCCGCCTCCGTACTCGTTGCGGGCACGCGACCCGGCTGGCTGGCGCCTGCCCTGCTGCCGCTGTTGGCCGGCCAGGCCGCCGCTCACTATCTCGGGCCGCTGCTGGTCGACACGCAGGTCGCGGTCGTGCTGGCCGCGGATCCGTTCGCCCGAGGCTGGGATCTGCTGGGCCTGTCGGGCGCCGAGATCGTCGATCCGCCGCTGCCCGGCACGCTGGCGCTGTGGCTGCAGCTGGCCCTCCTTGTCGGCGGCCACGTTCTCGCAATCGTGCTCGCCCAGCGGCTGACCGCCGCCCGCCATGACGCACGCACCGCCGGTGCGGTGCAGTTTTCCATCCGACTGGTGGTGCTGGCCTCCCTGCTCGCCGCGGTCTGGCTGCGCTTCGTGGGGCCGGCGTGATCCGCGACGTGATCCCCGTCCTGGCCTTCCATCCCCCCGACATCTTCGCCGTCGCGGCGGTCCTCGGCGTGTGGATCGTCCTGCGCCGGGTGCGCCGTTGGCGTCGCTAACGCGACGGGTAGGCTCGCCGCCAACCGTCAACGGAGGGCCCATGCCATCGCCCGCACCGCCGTATCCCGGCTACCTCGAACGCCTCTTCGAGGCCATCCAGCGCAGCGCCGCCAAGGCCGAGCCGCTGACCTCACCCCACGACGGCGCGCCTGCCGACGTGCGAGACCGCCTGACGGCCCAGGTCGAGCAGCTCGCAGGCGAGCTCGTCGAGCTGTCCCACACCATCCACGCCAACCCCGAGCTTGGCTACGAGGAGCATGACGCCGTGCGCGCCGTCGCCGAGCTGCTCGCGCGCCATGGCCACGACGCCGAGGTCGGCGCGTACGGCATCGACACGGCGCTGCTGGCCCGTTCCGGCGATGGGCGCCCGCGCGTGGCGGTGCTCGCCGAGTACGACGCTCTGCCCGGCATCGGCCATGCCTGCGGGCACAACGTCATCTGCTCGACGGCTGTCGGGGCGTTTCTGGCGCTGGCCGACGTCGTCGGCGATCTCGACGGCTCGGTGGAGCTGATCGGCACGCCCGCCGAGGAGGGCGGCGGCGGCAAGGAGCTGATCGCCAGGGCCGGCGGCTTCGACGAGGTCGACGCCGTGGTGATGCTGCACCCCACCGGCTTCGAGACCGCCGAGCACCCGTGGATCGGCGTGCGCACCGTGGACGTGACCTACTCCGGGTTGAGCGCGCACGCCGCGGCGATGCCCTTCATGGGGCGCAACGCCCTCGACGCTGCCGTCAATGCCTACAACGGCATCGCGCAGCTTCGACAGCACATGCTGCCCAGCGACCGGGTGCACGGGATCATCACCAACGGCGGGCAGAGGCCCAACATCGTCCCCGAGAAGGCTGCCGCCAGCTTCTACCTGCGGTCCGCCGAGCCGGAGACCCTGACGGTGCTGGCCGAACGGGCCCGCGAGATCTTCGAGTCCGCCGCCGCCGCCACCGGCACCGACGTCGAGATCAGCTGGGACCCGACGCCCGTTTACCTGCCGGTCCGCAACAACCATCCGCTGGCGGCCCGCTGGGCGACCAACGTCGCCGGACGCGGGCGCCGATCGCTGCCCGAAGGCGTCATCCCGGGCGCGCTGACCGGGTCGACCGACCTCGGCAACGTCAGCGTCCGCGTACCGTCGATCCACCCGACGCTGGCCATCGCTCCAGCCGGCGTGACGATCCACAATCCGGAGTTCGCCGAGCACGCGGCCAGCGAGCGCGCCGATCAAGGCGTGGTCGACGGCGCCATCGGGCTTGCCCTGACCGCGGCGGACTACCTGACCGACGCTGCCCTGCGCGAAGCAGTGGACAGCGACTTCCAGGCCGCCGGCGGCAAGCTCGACGTCGACGCCCTCCTGGCCTGACCTGGGGTGCTGTGACTTCTGCACCCCAGCGGTATCAAAGCCACAGCAACTCGGGGTCGCCGACCCGGGGACGTCGCGCAGGGGCCGGGGCGGCGCTGGGACTCGCCGCGCTGCTCGGGATCGCCGGCGTGGCCCACTTCGTCGCGACCGACGCCTACGCCACGATCGTGCCGCGCGTCCTGCCGGCGCCCCGCATCTGGGTCTACGCCAGCGGCGGCGCCGAGCTGGCCTGTGCCGGCCTGGTCGCGGTGCCACGCACCCGGCGTCTCGGCGGTTGGCTCACCGCGGGGCTGTTCGTCGTCGTGTTTCCCGCCAACGTCCAGATGGCCCTGGACAGCGGCAGCACCGGCGGCGGGCTGCTCGGCTCGCCGATGGTCGCCTGGTTGCGCCTGCCCCTGCAGGTTCCGCTGATCGCCTGGGCCGTGTGGGTCGCCCGCCCTAACCGGGGTGGTGGGGATCCGGTACCGATGAGGTAGCGGATGCCCACCACCCCGGGGTCAGGGGGCGTGGCGGCGGACCCACTCGTGCATGGCGATGCCCGAGGCCACGCCGGCGTTGATCGAGCGGGTCGAGCCGAACTGGCGGATCGACAGCACCTGGACGACCGCCTCGCGCGCCGCCGACGACAGGCCCGGACCCTCCTGGCCGAACAGCAGCACGCACGCGCTCGGCAGCGCCGCCGTGTCGATCGGCGCTGCCCCTGGCAGGTTGTCGACGCCGAGCAGCGGCAAGCCCTCAGCACCCGCCCAGGCAGCCAGGGCACCGACATCGTCGTGGTGGCGCACGTGCTGGTAGACCTCGGTGACCATCGCCCCGCGCCGGTTCCAGCGCCGACGGCCGACGATGTGCACGGCGGCGGCGAGGAAGGCGTTGGCGTTGCGGACCACCGCGCCGATGTTGCGGTCGTGCTGCCAGTTCTCCACCGCGACGTGGAACGGGTGGCGGCGGGCGTCGAGGTCGGCCACGATCGCCTCCACCCGCCAGTAGCGGTAGGCGTCGACGACGTTGCGCCGGTCCCCTTCGGCGAGCAGTGCCGGATCCAGGCGCTCGTCGTCCGGCCACGGCCGCGGATGCGGCCCCACCCCGACACCCGCCCCGCCCCCGCCCATCACGGACTCGTCCTGTGTCCTACCGCTGTCGCTACTCGAGAACTGCATCCCGACAGGCTCGCAGGGCTAGACGGACAGCGCCGGGGGTAGGGCAGTCATGAGCGGCGCGTTACCATCTGCACTCCCGGCTTGCCCGGACTTCCCGGCAACGACCCCCGCAACGACCACGAAGCGCGGTGAAGCGTCCCATGGCCGACCAGCAGAGCACACACGAGTTCGGCACCAACACCTGGATCGTGGAAGAGATGTACCGCCAGTACGTCGGCGACCCCAGCTCGGTCGCGGAGTCCTGGCAGGAGTTCTTCTCCGACTACACCTCGTCCCAGGACAGCCTGCGGTCGCCCTCCGAGACCGCGCCGGCCACCGCCGTGGCCGACCGCGGCAGCCCGCCGAAGGCCGCTGCGCCCCAGCAGCCGCCGGCCAAGGCGGCCGGCTCGGGCAACGGTCAGATCCCGAACGACGCCAAGCCCCTGCGAGGCGTCGCCGCGGTCATCGCCGAGAACATGAACGACAGCCGCTCCATGCCGACCGCGACGTCGATCCGCGTGGTTCCGGCCAAGCTGCTGGAGGTCAACCGGCGGATCGTCAACAACCAGCTCGGCCGCACCCGCGGCGGCAAGATCAGCTTCACCCACCTCATCGGCTGGGCCATCGTCAAGGCGGTCGGCCAGATGCCGGTGATGACCGCCTCCTATCACGAGGCCGACGGCAAGCCACTGGTCCGCCGACCCGACCACTTCAACCTCGGCCTGGCCGTCGACGTCGCGCGAAAGGACGGTTCGCGCACCCTGCTGGTGCCCAACATCAAAGACGCGGACACGCTGACCTTCGCGGGCTTCTACCGCGCCTACGAAGAGCTGATCCGCCGCATCAAAGCCAACGAGCTGGACGCCGAGCTGTTCGCCGGCACCACCATCACGCTGACCAACCCCGGCACCGTCGGCACCATCGGCAGCGTGCCACGGCTGATGCCCGGTCAGGCGGCGATCATCGGCACCGGAGCCATCGACTTCCCCGCCGAGTACCAGGGAGCCGATCCCCGCACGCTGGCGCAGCTCGGCGTCGGCAAGGTGCTGACCATCACTTCGACGTATGACCACCGCGTCATCCAGGGCGCGGAGTCGGGCCTGTTCCTGCAGATCGTCCATCAGCTGCTGCTGGGCGAGCACGCCTTCTACGACGAGATGTTCGACAGCCTGCACATCCCCTACGAGCCGGTCCGCTGGCGCCGCGACGAACACGTCGCCAGCGCACCTATGGGCAGCGCCGCCCACGCCGACAAGCAGGTCGCGGTGGGTCGGCTGATCAACGCCTACCGCGTCCGCGGCCACCTGATCGCCAACCTCAACCCGCTTCGCCACACCTTCACGCGGGTGCACGCCGAGCTTGACCCCGCGACCTACGGCCTGACGATCTGGGACCTGGACCGCGAGTTCGCGTCCGGCGGGCTGGCCGGCAAGGCGCGCATGACTCTTGGCGACATCCTCGGTGTCCTGCGCGACGCGTACTGCCGCACCGTTGGCGTTGAGTACATGCACATCCAGGAGCGCGAGCAGAAGGCCTGGATCCAGGAGCGGGTCGAAGGCGTCAACGACCGGCTGACCGTCGAGGACCAGAAGCACATCCTGGGCCAGCTCAACGCCGCGGAGGCGTTCGAGCGCTTCCTGCACACCAAGTACATCGGGCACAAGCGTTTCTCGCTGGAGGGCGCGGAAGCCACCATCCCGATGCTGGACGCCGTGCTCAACGCCGCGGCCGACATCCACGGCGTCACCGAGGCCGTGCTCGGCATGGCCCACCGCGGCCGCCTGAACGTTCTGGCCAACATCCTCGGCAAGGGCTACGACAAGATCTTCCGCGAGTTCGAGGGCGACATCGACCCCGACTCGGTGCAGGGCTCGGGTGACGTCAAGTACCACCTCGGGGCCAAGGGGTCGCACACGTCCCCCAAAGGCAACGAAGTCGTGCTGACGCTGTCGGCCAACCCCAGCCACCTGGAGGCCGTCGACCCCGTGGTGGAGGGTATGGCGCGCGCCAAGCTCGACCAGGCGGGATCGGACCTGTCCGCCGCCCCCGTGCTGCCGCTGCTGGTCCACGGCGACGCGGCGTTCGCCGGGCAGGGCGTCGTCGCCGAGACGTTCGCGCTGTCGCAGCTGCGCGGTTACCGCACCGGTGGGACCGTGCACCTGGTGATCAACAACCAGGTCGGCTTCACCACCGGACCGCAGCAGGCGCGCTCGTCGACCTACGCCACCGACGTCGCCAAGATGGTCCAGGCGCCGATCTTCCATGTCAACGGCGAGGATCCCGAGGCCTGCGTCCGGGTGATGCGCCTGGCGATGGCCTTCCGCCAGGAGTTCGCCAAGGACGTCGTGGTCGACATGCTGTGCTACCGGCGCTGGGGCCACAACGAGGGAGACGACCCCTCCTACACCCAGCCGATGATGTACGCCGCGATCGAGAACCGCCGCAGCATCCGCAAGCTGATCACCGAGGAGCTGGTCAACCGCGGCGACCTGACCGTCGAGGAGGCCGAGCAGGCCCTGGACGACTTCCGCGGCCGCCTCGAGTCGGCGCTCAAGGAGACCCGCGACACCAGGGGACCTGCCGACATCGAGGCCAGGGCGCCCGAGCTCATCGGCGTGTTGCCCCCCGTTGAGACCGGCGTCGAGCGCGAGGTCCTCGACCGGATCGCTGAAGCCATCACCTCGGCCCCGCCCGATTTCACCATCCATCCCAAGCTGGCCAAGCAGCTGGACAAGCGCCGCGCGCAGCTCGCCAACGACGCCGTCGACTGGGCGCTGGGCGAGGCGCTGGCCCTCGGCAGCCTGGTCCTGGAGGGCACGCCGGTCCGCCTCGCCGGGCAGGACTCGCGCCGCGGCACGTTCAGCCAGCGCCACAGCGTGCTGGTCGACTACAAGACCGGCAATGAGTGGACCCCGCTGGATAACTTGAATGGCGGGAGCCTGGGGCGGTTCACCGCCTACGACTCGCCACTCAGCGAGTTCGCGGCGATGGGCTTTGACTACGGCTACTCGGTGTTCCGCAAAGACGCGCTGGTGCTGTGGGAGGCGCAGTTCGGCGACTTCGTCAATGGTGCGCAGGTCATCGTGGACCAGTTCATCGTCGCCGCCGAGGACAAGTGGGGTCAGACGTCCGGCCTGGTGCTGCTGTTGCCCCACGGTTACGAGGGACAGGGCCCGGAGCACTCGTCGGCCCGCAAGGAGCGGTTCCTCACCCTGGCGGCCGAGGACAACATCCAGGTCACCGAGCCGTCCAACGCCGCTCAGTACTTCCACCTGCTGCGCCGCCAGATGCACCGCGACGTGCGCAAGCCACTGATCGTGCTCACACCCAAGGGACTGCTGCGGGCCAAGCCGGCCGCCTCCCCGGCGTCGGCCTTCACGCAGGGTTGCTTCCGCGAGGTGCTGATCGACGACGCCCCTGAGCCCGACTCGGTCAAACGGGTGGCGCTGTGCTCGGGCCGGGTGGCCTATGACCTCATGGCGGCGCGAAACGACCAGGACGCGCCGGTCGCAGTGGTCCGCGTCGAGCAACTCTACCCGTGGCCGAGCGACGAGATCCGCGAGGCGCTGGAGCACTACCCCAATGCCTCGGAGGTGGTGTGGGTGCAAGACGAGCCGGACAACATGGGCGCCTGGCCGTTCGTGCACCAGCGTCTGCACCGGCTGCTGCGGGAGGACTACCGCCTGACCCACGCCGCCCGGGTCGAAAGCGCGAGCCCGGCGACCGGCAGCGCGACCATCCACGAGCAGGAGCTGCGCCAGCTGATGGCCGGCGCCCTTGGCGACGACTAGGGCGTGGGCTCGGCCGGCGACCACGCGAACCCCACCCGCGACAACCACAGCCGTCCCGTCGCGGACGGACTCGCCCGCGACCTGCTGGGCTTCGTCGAGGCGTCCCCCAGCCCGTTCCACGCCGTTGGCGAGATGGCGCGGCGGCTGGAAGCTGCCGGCTTCCAGCAACTCGACGAGCGGTCGACGTGGCAGCTGGCGGCCGGCGACCAGCGCTATGTCGTACGCGACGGCAGCAGCATCGCGGCGTTCGTCATCGGAACCGCCCCGGCTTCGCAAGCCGGGTTCCGACTGATCGGCGCGCACACCGACTCGCCGGTGCTGAAGGTGCGCCCTCGGCCGGACGTGCGCCGGTCCGGCCACCGGCTGGTCGGCGTCGAGCCCTACGGAGGGTTGCTGGCGCACACCTGGATGGACCGTGACCTGACGTTGGCCGGACGTGTGGCCTGCCGCGCCGCCGACGGCGGCGTCGAGCTGCGGCTGGTGCGCCTGCCGGGCGCCTGGCTGCGCATCCCGTCGCTGGCGATCCACCTGTTTCGCGAGCTGCGGGAAGAGGGGCTGCGAATCGACCCGCAGCGGCATCTGGTGCCGCTGTGGGCAGCGGGTGACGGGCCCGGGCTGATGGCCTCGATCGCGGACCACCTCGGCGTGGACGCCGAGGGCCTGCTCGCCTGGGACCTCGTCACCGCCGACACCCAGCCGCCGTCGCTGGGTGGTGCCGACGAGGCCTACGTCCTCGCGCCGCGGCTGGACAACCTCGGGTCCTGCCACGCCGGGCTGGCCGCCCTGCTGGCCGCCGAGGCGGGCGCCGCCGCGCAGGTGCTCATCGCCAACGACCACGAGGAGGTCGGCTCCGGTAGCGCCGAGGGCGCCCGAGGGCCGTTCCTGGAAGACACCCTCCGCCGGATCACCGCCGCCACCGACCCCGCAGCGGGCGACGGTCAGGCGTTCGCCGTGGCGATGGCCCGGTCCCGGTTGGTCAGCGCCGACATGGCGCACGCGGTCCACCCGAACTATGCCGACCGCCACGACCCTGGGCATCAACCCCGGTTGGGAGGCGGCCCGGTGCTCAAGCACCACGCCGGCCAGTCCTACGCCACCGACGCCGGCACCGCCGGATGGTTCACCGCCCGTGCCCGGGACGCCGGCGTCGCCGTTCAACACTTCGTCACCAGGGCCGACCTGCCGTGCGGCTCCACCATCGGGCCCGTGACCGCCGCCCGGCTGGGCATCCCGACCGTTGACGTCGGCAACCCGATGCTGTCGATGCACTCGATCCGCGAGCAAGTCGCCGCAGCCGACATCGCCCCGATGGTGGCGGTGCTCCGAAGCCACCTGGAGCATCCCGACAGCTAGGCTGCCCGCATGGCGATCGGGCGGAGGCTGTTGCGGCGCAAGCAACCCGCCGGCGTCGGCAGCACCCCGAAGTCCACGCCCGTCGTGGAGGCACCAGACCCTGCTCCCCCGCCGCCGCCGCGGCAGCGCCGCGAGCCCCGGCCGTTGAGCTCCCACCCTCTCGTGCGCGGCGGGACCTACGCCTGGGCGGTCATCGGTGTCCTGCTGCTGTCGGTCATCGTGCTGTTCGCGATCGGGCGGCTCACCGTCGTCATCATCCCGCTGGTGCTCGCGCTGTTTCCCGCCGCGGTGCTCGCGCCGCCAGCCCAGCTGCTGAA
>JALZLF010000020.1 GCA_030858865.1 Actinomycetota bacterium
CGCGCGACCCCAGGAAGCCGGCACCCGTCGAAGCCGACAGGCGCGCCAGCTCCGCCGCCCGCTGCGTCCGCGAGCCCAGCGCGCCGGCGCCGGGATCGTCAGCGGCGCGCGGGGGGTTAGCCATGGAGCCCATCGTGCCATGCGGCCCACCGCGTACCCTGGCCCGCATGCGCGCGGTGCTGTGGGGACGTGATCACACGGAGTTGGGGATCACGGCCGTCGAGAAGGTCGACGGCGGCGTCGCGCTGGCGTTGAGCCGTGGCCGGCACCGCAAGGCCTACGCCTACACCGACCCCAACGAGGACGCCGTCGCCACGGTGGTGGGGCCGCGCGCCACGCTGCTGGTGCTCGCCGACGGGCACAACGGCTGGCCGGCAACCGAGGCGGCGCTGCAGGCGGTGCTCGACGAGTTCGGCGACGACCCCCCGGCCGACCTGACCGACGGCGAGATGACGAAGTTGTTCTGGCGAGCGCAGCAGGCGGTGATCGCGCGCACGCAGCGCCGGGGCAGCGACGCGCCGGAAAGCCGCACCACCCTGGTGGTGGCGCTGGTGGCCGGCCGCCGGCTGCGGTGGGGTTGCATGGGAGATTCGGCGATCTACGTCGCCGGCTCCGGCGCGGCCACGCGCCTGCCGGTGCCCCGCCACCGCTTCATCGGCTACCGGGACATGCCCGAGTGGGCCCTGCACGACCTCCTCGAGCACGGAAGGACTGTCTTGCACGGCGATCAATGGCTGCTCGTCACCAGCGACGGCTTCAGCGACTTCGCCCATCCGTTCCCCACGGCGTTGCTCGCCGGCGCGTCCGACGCGGCGGTGGTGGCCCAGGGGTTGGTCGACGCGGCGTTCGACGGGGGGGCAGGCGACAACGTCGCTGTCGGCGTGGTGGCTCCATGATCGACGTCGAGCACCGTGCGGCCGCCGGCATCGCCGAGGCAGCGGGGCGTCTGCTGCTGCAGCTGCGCGCGCGGCCCGAGCTTGCCGACAAGGCGCTGCGCGACGAGGGGGACCGCCGCTCCAACGACCGCATCCTGTCGCTGCTGGCCGAGGCCTTCCCCGACGACGCGGTGCTGTCCGAGGAGAGCAGCGACAGCACCCACCGCCTCGATCGGCAGCGTGTGTGGATCGTCGATCCGCTGGACGGAACCCGCGAGTTCGGTGAGCCGGGCCGCAGCGACTGGGCCGTCCACGTCGCCCTTGCCGTGGACGGCCAACCCGTAGTCGGCGCCGTGGCGCTGCCCGGCCTCGATCTCGTGCTGTCGACTCAGAACCCGCCCCGGCTGCCAGCCCGGGGGAACGACAAGCCTCGCCTGGTGGTCAGCCGTACCCGGCCACCGGACGTGACCGACCAGGTCGCGGCCGCGCTGGACGCCGAGCTGCTGCCCATGGGGTCGGCGGGCGCCAAAGCGATGGCGGTTGTCCGGGGGGAGGCCGACGTCTATTGCCACGCCGGCGGGCAGTACGAGTGGGACTCCGCCGCGCCGGTCGCCGTCGCGGCGGCCGCCGGGTTGCACGTGTCGCGGCTGGACGGCTCCGCGTTGCGGTACAACCGACCCGACCCCTGGCTGCCCGATCTGCTCATCTGCCGCAACGAGCTGGCCGACGCCGTGATCGCCGCCGCCGCCGGGTAGCCGTTTGGGTAGGGTGCGCCTCCCCGCAAGGAGAGGCTGGAGAAGATGAGAACGCTGCTGCAGCAGGCCACGGTCATCGACGGCACGGGCGCCGATCCGTCCATCGCCGACCTCGTGGTGGAAGACGGGCGCATCGCCGACATCGGCTCAGGCCTCGACGGCGACGTGGCCGTCGACCTGACGGGGCGGTGGCTGCTGCCAGGCATCATCGACTGCCACACCCACGTGATGGCCTCGTCGATCAACCTGATGACGGTCGTCAACACGCCGTTCTCGCTGCAGTTCTATCTCGGCGCCCAGAATCTGGCGCGGACCCTTGCGGGCGGGGTGACCTCGGTTCGCGACGCGGGCGGAGCCGACCTGGGTGTGAAGGCGGCGGTCGAGCAGGGGTTGATCATCGGCCCGCGTCTGAGCATCACCGTGTCCGTGCTGTCGCAGACCGGCGGTCACGGTGACGACTGGATGATCTGCGGTGGCACGGTGCCGTTCTTGTTCGTGCCCCATCCCGGTCGGCCCGACGGGGTCTGCGACGGACCGGAGGGCGTCCTGCGAAAGGTCCGTGAAGTCATCCGCGCCGGCGCCGACTTCGTCAAGGTCTGCTCCACCGGCGGTGTGCTTTCGGCGCACGACAACCCGCAGGCTTCGCAGTTCCTGCCCGCCGAACTGGAGGTCATCGTCGCCGAGGCGCAGGCGTCACGCGTCTCGGTGATGGCCCACGCGCAGGGAACCCACGGCATCGCCAACGCCGTGCGCGCCGGGGTCCGTTCAATCGAGCACGGCATCTACCTCGACGACGAGGTCATCGAGATGATGCTGGAGGCCGGCACCTTCCTGGTGCCAACCCTGGTGGCGCCGGTGGGTGTGCTCGACGCCCCCGAGGGCGTCTCACCGTCGAGCCTGAGCAAGGCGCGCGAGGTGGTCGACATCCACCGCGATTCCATCCGACGGGCTGCCGAAGCCGGCGTGCGCATCGCCATGGGAACCGACTCGGGGGTCATCCCGCACGGGCGCAACACCACCGAGCTGGTGCAGATGGGTTTGGTGGGAATGGCCCCCATGGCGGTCATCGAGGCGTCCACGCGGGTCGCCGCCGAGTGCCTCGGAGTCAGCGACCACCTCGGCACCCTCCAGGTCGGCAAGGAAGCCGACTGCATCAGCCTGGCCACCGACCCACTGGCCGACCTGGGCGTCTTCGCCGACCCGGCCAACCTGACGCACGTGTGGCTTCGCGGCGAGCTCGTGGCCGGCAGCAGTCTCGCCGAGCCGGCGTAGCCGGGCGCTGCGGCGTGGACACCACCTCACTGCAGGTCCCCACGGGCGGCTCCTTCGCCTGCGTCGACCTCACCGCCGAGATCGACGGGTGGTTGTCGGGACGAGGCGACGGCCTGTGCAACGTCTTCGTGCCACACGCGACCGCCGGGGTCGCCCTGTTCGAGTTGGGCGCCGGTTCAGAGTCCGATGTCGAGCAGACCGTTGGCCGGCTGCTGCCGCGCGACGACCGCTGGGTGCATCGTCACGGCAGCCGCGGGCACGGCGCCGACCATGTGCTGCCGCTGCTGGTGACCCCCGCGGTCACCCTGCCGGTGATGGCGGGGCGGTTGGCGCTCGGTACGTGGCAGTCAGTCGTCCTGGTGGATCCGAACACCGACAACGCCGGTCGCACGGTCAGGCTGTCGTTTCTGGGCTGACCTCAGTGCAGTGCCCGTTGCATGGCGGCGCGGGTGCGTGGGCCGACGGTGCCGAGGCCGACGGGGCCGATGCCGCGGTTGCGTTGGAAGGCGACGGTGGCGGCGTGGGTCGCGGGTCCGAAGTCGCCGTCGACGGCGAGGTTTCGCCGGCGGACCTTGTTGAGCCTGCGTTGCCAGACGGCCACTCGTCTGCCGTCAGAGCCGCGTCGCAGCGACTGCCGCACCGGCGCCCGAGAGCCGCCCCGGGACGAACGGGAACCACTGCCGTTGGCGTAGTCGCCCTCACGTTGGGCGGGGCGCAAGGACGCGTACGGGTTCATCCGCTGGCCGCCGAAGGGATCGCGGATGCGGCTGTCTTCGATCTCGAAGTGCAGGTGCGGTGCGCCCCCCGTCGCGTTGCCCGAATCGCCGAGGTAGCCGATGACCTGCCGGCGGCGCACCCACGAGCCGGTGGTGACCCCTCGGGCGATGGCGCCGGAACGCGCGCCGCCGGATCTTCCCAGGTGGTAGTAGGCGTACACGCGCCCGTCCCGGCCGCGGACCTGCAGGGCCCACCCCGCCGTCGGGTGCGCGGCCGGGGGCGCCCACACGACGTTCCCGGCCTTGGCGGCGTAGATGGGCCAACCGTGGCTGCCCATCAGGTCGGTGGCGCGGTGCACACGGCTGCCGCCGCCCCGGCTGGCGAAGTAGCTGTCGGAGTACGACGCGCCGGGACGCGTGGGGAAGGTGATGTCGATCGCCCGGCGATACCCGGGGACCGCCAGCGCCGGAACGGCCATCGCCGCCAGCAGCAGCGTGATCGACAACATCGCAGTCAAGCCCTTGAGCATGCGCATCGCAGGAGCGTAGAGCAGGACTAGTCACGAGTCCACCCCTGCGTATGCGACTCATTACACCCTGAAGCGAGGCTTTGGCGGCGCGCTACTCGTCGAAGCGAATCTTGGCGTATTCGTCGAGGGCCGAGGGGTTGGCCAGGGCATCCCGGTTGTGCACCGTGGCGCCGCTGATGGTGTCGGCGACGGCACGCTCGACCTTCTTCCCGCTGATGGTGTAAGGGATGTCGGCGACGGCGAGCACGTGGGCCGGCACATGGCGTGGCGTGGTCGCCTCGCGGATCGTGTCGCGGATGTGCGCTGTCAGCGCTGCGTCGAGTTCGACCCCTTGAGCCAGGCGGACGCACAGGACGATCTCGGTGTCTCCCTTGACGGGCCGGCCCACCACGATGGCGTCGGCGATCTCCGCCAGCGGCTCGATCGCGCGGTAGATCTCCGCGGTGCCGATCCGCACACCGCTCGGGTTGAGCGTGGTGTCACTGCGGCCGTGGATGACCATGCCACCTTCCGGCCTGATCTCCACAAGATCGCCGTGGGTCCACACGCCGGGATTGGCAGTGAAGTAGGCGGCTCGGTACCGCGAGCCGTCCTCGTCACCCCAAAAGCCTGTCGGCATGGAGGGAAAGGGGCGGGTGCACACCAGCTCGCCGGGTTCGCCCACCACCGACCTGCCGGAGGGATCCCATGCCTCGACCGCCATGCCGAGGCAGCGGCACTGCAGCTCGCCGCGCCGCACCGGCAGGATGGGCGCCCCGGCGGCGAAGCAGCCGATCAGATCGGTGCCGCCGCTGACCGACGACAGCTGCAGGTCCTGACCGACGTGCTCATAGACCCAGTCGAACTGGTCGGGATGCAATGGCGCCCCCGTGGACAGCACGGTCTGCAACGCGTGCAGGTCGGCGGCGTCGGTGGGGCGAAGGCCGGCCTTGGCGCAGGCGGCCAGGAACTTGGGGCTGGTGCCGAAGTGGCTGGTGCTGGTTCGCTCCGCCAGCTCCCACAGGGCCTGGGGACCAGGATAGGTCGGGCTGCCGTCGTACAACACGACCGTCACGCCGCTGGCCAGCGCGCTGACCAGCCAGTTCCACATCATCCAGCCGCACGTCGTGAACCACAGGATGGTGTGCTCGCCAGCGTGCAGGTCGGTGTGCAGGTGGTGTTCCTTGCGGTGCTGCAGCAACGTTCCACAGTGGCCGTGCACGATGCTCTTGGGAACACCGGTGGTCCCCGACGAGTAGAGGACGAACAGCGGATGGTCGGCAGGGACCTGCTCGAAGTGCACGTCGCCGGCCGGCGCGTCCAGCAGCCGCGACCAGCACACCACCGGGCGGTCCGGCAGGGTCCACGGTTCGTCGACGAAGTCCACGAGCACGAGGTGGTCCAGCTCCGGCAACGCCTCGCAGACGGCTTTGACCTTCTCGCGCAGGCTGTGGGTGCGGCCGTGGTAGCGGTAGCCGTCGGCCGCGAGCAGGATCTTGGGACGGATCTGGCCGAAGCGGTCAACGACGCCCATCGGGCCGAAGTCCGGTGAGCACGACGACCACACCGCTCCCAGGGCGGTCGTGGCCAGCATCGCGACGACCGCCTCGACGCAGTTGGGCAGGAAGGCGGCGACCCGGTCCCCGCGGACTATCCCGAGGTCGATCAGCCCCACCTGGACAGCGGCGACCATGCGGTGCAGCTCGTCCCAGGTGACGCGGCGCTCGACCATCCCCTCGCCGGCGCCGATCAGCGCCACGCCGCTACCGCTGTGCCGCAGCAGATTCTGCGCGTAGTTCAGGCGCGCCCCCGCGAACCACACCGCTCCCGGCATCTGCGTCTTGCCGAGGACCTGGTGGTACTGCCGAGAGGCCACCACCTCGGTGTCGTTCCACACCTGCGACCAGAACGCCGGCAGATCGTCGACCGACCACCGCCACAGCGCGTCGTAGCTGGTGGCGGCGACCGGCGCCGCGTCCATGAAGCGGTGGAGGTGGCTGGCTTGGACACGGGCGCGCGATGGCTCCCAGAGGATGGGATTCGCTCCGTCGGTCACGGCGTTGACCAGCGACAACGCGGTAGGATGCCGCAGGAAGCCTGGCAGGCGCCGGATGCGGCCGAGATGACCAGAGCGGCGAAGGTATCAAGTCGTTGTCGAAGGTGAGGGTTCGCCAAGGAAGAGATCGCGCAGAACGCCGTGAACAGCGGATATACCGGGATGTAAGTATCGATCAAAGGTAAGTGTTCGGCGATCATGACGCTTTGACGGCGAGGACGGGGCAGCCGGCGCGCAGCAACAGGTCCTGTGCATTGCTGCCAAGGACGACCTTGCCCACCGGCGAACGGCGGCGTAGACCGATGACGATCAGGTCGGCGCCGGTCGCCTCCGCAACCGCGATCAGGTCATCGGCGGGTGTGTTGCCACGGACGAGCTCGTGGATCTCGGCGGCAACCCCCTCGTTCTCCAAGCGGACGCGCACCGCCTCCAGGTCGTCGTGGTAGGCGGCCATCTGCGCCGCTTCGTCGCGAGTGCCTCCCTTGGCGGAGTGCACCACCAGCAACGAGCCGTCGCGCAACCGCGCCTCGGCGATGGCGGCATCAAGGGCGGCCCTGCCCTCAGCTGTCCTGATGTAGCCGACGACGATCTTCACGGCCTGCTCCTGTCTGTCGCGTCCGCATGTTCTACCTCCGAACAGGGCCCCCAACCTGGACAGCGCGGCTCTGGCGACCTACCGGGTCCCGTTCCTGGGCGGAAGCGAAGCCACTACCTGCCCAAGCCAGCAGCCATGACGAGTTCCAACGCGGCGGCCGCACAACCCCACGACAGGGTCACCCCAGCGCCGCCATGCCCGTAGTTGTGTACGCAGACTCCGCCGCCTGACAGCCGCTCGGCCTCGAGGCGGACCGCCTGGCGCCCCGGCCGTAACCCGACGGCGTGGCCGACGACCTCCGCGCCCCGCAGCGCCGGCTCCAGCGCCGTGCACCGGCGCAGAATGGACGCTGCGATATCCGGGTCCGGCCGCAAGTCGGCAGATCGGAGCTGCGCCGTGCCGCCGAGCACCACGTCGCGGCTGCGGGGCACCACGTAGGTCACGCCCTCCGGATGGTGGTCGTCGAGCAGGAAGCGGGTCAGTCCGGGGTTGGCCACGCGCAGCACCTGACCGCGGATGGGAAACAAGCTGGCGTCCCCCGTCAGCTCGGCGGCTCCGAGCCCGGCACAGTTCACGATCAGGGGACAGGCCTCGCGGGCTTCGGCCAGCGTGGTGATCCGCCGCTGCTGGATGATCCCGCCGGCGCTTCGTAGCCGCGTGACCAGATACGCCAGGTACACCGGCATCTCGATGACCGGGACGGTGAACGCCACCCCGTCGCCGTAGCCGGGCGGCAGCTCGGCGGCGGTTGCGCGGCGCAGCGACCCGACCGCAGGCCCCCACCAGGGGACGGGCATCGGCTCGCGGGACAGCTCCAGACCCTCGATCATGCCCACGCCCGTGGCCGGGTCGTCGGCCAGGACACCGAACAGGGCCAGGGATCGCGAGCCCCACGCCAGCACCCGATCGGCGGGAAAGGCTCGGTACGGATACCAGATCGCCGCCGCGACCGCCGAGGTCGTCCGCTCGGGTGGCACGGCGGTCCACAGGCGCACCCGCCAGCCGGCCTCGGCCAGCATCACCGCGGTGGTCAAGCCGCTGACCCCGCCCCCGATCACCAGGGCCTCGCGCCCGCCGGCCGCCATGCCGGCAACCTACCGCCGCAACCTTGGACAACGGCCGCCGCGCGCGCACGTCGTATGGTGCTCGGCGATGCTGCTCAGTGCCGCACCGCTGGTGCCCGAACAGGTGGTCGCCGTCGCTCGCAACGGCGATCGGGTCGAGCTGGACGCGGGCGTCGAGGCCACGATGAGCCCGGGCCGTCAAGTCGTCGCCGCGGCGTTGGCCTCGGGACGGGTCGTGTACGGGGTGACCACCGGCTTCGGTGCGCTGGCCAACACGGTCATCCTTCCCGAGCAGGCCGCCGCGTTGCAGCACTCGCTGGTGAGCAGCCACGCCGCCGGTGTGGGGTCGCTCGTCGACGACGAAGTGGTCCGCGCGATGACGGTGCTGCGCGCCCGCACGCTTGCCAGCGGCCACACCGGCGCTCGGCCCGAGGTGGCCTCGGCGCTCGTGGCCCTGCTCAACAGCGGGGTGCAGGTTGCCGTTCCCGAGCACGGCTCGCTGGGCGCGTCCGGGGATCTGGCGCCGATGGCCCATGTCGCTTTGGCGTTGACCGGGCAGGGGTGGGTGCGCGGGCCCGACGGTCGACCCGCACCTGCGGACGCCACCCTGCGAGCCGCCGGCTTGCGGCCATTGGCCTTCGTGGTCAAAGAGGGTCTCGCCCTGCTCAACGCCACCGAGGGCATGCTCGGCATGCTGGTCCTTGCCTGTGAGGATCTGCGCCGCCTGGCGCTCACCGCCGACGTCACCTGCGCCTTGAGCGTCGAGGGCCTGCTGGGCACCGACCGACCATTCGACGCCCGGCTGCAGGCCTTGCGTCCGCACCCCGGCCAGGCGGCGTCGGCCGCGGTCCTGAGCGAGCTGCTCAAGGGCAGCGCGATCCTGGCCGGCCATCGCCATAGCCGCCATGCCGTTCAGGACGCCTACAGCCTGCGTTGCGCACCGCAGGTCCATGGTGCCGCACGCGACACGCTGTCGTTCGCCGAGACGGTTCGTGACCGCGAGCTCACCGCGGCGGTGGACAACCCGGTGGTGCTCGAGGACGGCTCGGTGGAGTCGTGCGGGAACTTCCACGGTGAGCCGCTGGCCTTCGCTCTGGACTTCTTGGCGGTGGCCGCCGCGGAGCTGGGGGCCATCAGCGAGCGCCGGACCGACCGGATGTTGGACCCCGCCCGCTCCCACGGGCTGCCGCCGTTCCTGGCGGCCCAGGCAGGACTGCACTCGGGCTTCATGCTGGCCCAGTACACCGCCGCGTCCCTGGTCGCGGAGAACCGGCGGCTGGCGGTGCCGGCGAGCGCCGACTCAATCCCGACGTCGGGGATGCAGGAGGACCACGTGTCGCTGGGCTGGTCGGCGGGACTCAAGCTGCGCAAGGTGATCGCCAACCTGACGGCAATCCTGGCCATCGAAGCGTTGGTGGCAGTCGCCGCGGTCGAGCACCGCGCTCCCGACGCCCCGGCGGCCCGTACCGGCGCGGTCGTCGCGGCACTGCGCGAGCGGGTGACAGCCATGCCGGTCGACCGCTTCCTGGCCGCCGACATCGCCGCCGTCGTCGAGCTGGTCGCCGACGGGACGCTGGTAGGCGCGGCGGGACTGGACCGGTGAGGAGGCTGGAGCCGTGAACGACGCGCTGGAGTGCCGTGGCTGGTTGCAGGAGGCGGCCCTGCGCTGCCTGCGCAACAACCTGCATCCCGACGTCGCCGAGCGCCCCGAGGACCTCGTCGTCTACGGCGGCAGTGGCAAGGCCGCACGCGACCGGCGCAGTCTCGCGGTGATCGAGTCAACGCTGCGGGACCTGGGCGACGACGAGACGCTGCTGGTGCAGTCCGGCAAGCCGGTCGGACGCTTCCGCACGTTCCCGCACGCCCCCAGGGTGCTGATCGCCAACAGCCTGCTGGTACCCGACTGGGCGTCATGGGACGACTTCTGGGCGCTGGAGGCGGCGGGCCTGACGATGTACGGGCAGATGACGGCCGGCTCCTGGATCTACATCGGCACGCAGGGCATCCTGCAGGGCACCTTCCAGACCTTCTCGGCCCTCGCCGAGCAGCGCTACGGCGGGAACCTGCGCGGCAAGATCGTGCTGACCGCCGGACTGGGCGGGATGGGCGGCGCGCAACCGCTGGCGGTCACCATGAACGGCGGCGTGGCGTTGTGTGTCGAGGTCGACCCGGCCCGGGCGCAACGGCGGGTGGACACCCGTTACCTCGACGAGATCGCCGACTCCCTCGACGACGGGCTGTCGCGCGCCCGCCGTTCCGCCGAGGATGGGCAGGCGCGCTCGATCGCCGTGGTGGCCAACGCCGCCGAAGCCGTTCCGCAGTTGTTGGCACAGGGGGCGGCGATCGACGTGGTGACCGACCAGACCTCGGCGCACGACCCGCTCAACGGCTACGTGCCCGCCGGTCTGAGCCTGGACGAGGCCGCGCGGCTGCGGCGGGACAGGCCCAGTGAGTACGTCCAGCGTGCGCGAGCGTCGATGGCCCGCCACTGCGAGGCCATGGTGGGCTTCTCCCGGGCAGGCGCCGAGGTCTTCGACTACGGCAACAACCTGCGCGGCGAGGCGCAGCTCGGCGGCTTCGCCGATGCGTTCTCCTACCCGGGCTTCGTGCCCGCCTACATCCGCCCGCTGTTCTGCGAAGGCAAGGGGCCGTTCCGCTGGCTGGCGCTGTCGGGTGACCCTGCCGACATCGCCGCGACGGACGCCTCGCTGCTGGAGGCATTCGCCGACGACGAGACGCTGCAGCGCTGGCTGCCGCTGGCGCAGGAGCGGGTTGCCTTCCAGGGCCTGCCCGCGCGGATCTGCTGGCTGGGTTACGGCGAACGGGCCAAGGCCGGGGCGCTGTTCAACGAGCTGGTGGCCACGGGCAAGGCCACCGCGCCGATCGTCATCGGGCGCGACCACCTCGACTCGGGGTCGGTCGCCTCGCCGTACCGCGAGACCGAGGCGATGGCCGACGGCAGTGACGCGATCGCCGACTGGCCGATCCTCAACGCCCTGCTCAACGTCGCCTCGGGCGCCGCATGGGTCGCCGTCCACCACGGCGGCGGCGTGGGGATGGGCAAGTCCATCCACGCCGGCGCGCAGGTCGTCGCCGATGGCAGCGCTGATGCCGCCGAGCGACTCGACCGTGTGCTGACCAACGATCCCGGAACCGGGGTGATGCGCCATGCCGACGCCGGCTACGACCGCGCCGTCGAGGTCGCGCATGATCGCGGCGTGCGGCTGCCGATGATCCAGGAGGCGCTATGACCGGACAAGGCTCGCCGCCATTGGATGCCGACGAGTTCGAGCGCTGGTCGGCCAGCGCGGCCCAAACCCTTGGCGCCGCCGACGACTTGGCCGGGCTCGGCCATCACGGGCTCGCGTGCTTCCAGGCTGAGCAGGCAGCGCAGTTGTGCGTCAAGGCCCTGCTACGAGGTGTCGGTACCCCCAGTTTCGGTCACGACCTCGTCGATCTGGCGGGACGGCTGGCCAAGGCCGTCGTCGCCGACCTCCCTGACGACATGCGCACGGCGATGACAAGGCTCAGTCGCCACTACGTCGCGACGCGGTATCCCGACGCCTGGACGGCCGGAACACCGGCCCAGCACTACGGCGCCGCTGACAGTCGTGGCGCCCTGGATGACGCAGCGGTGGTCCTGGCTGCGATTCGCAACGCTTGGGAGCAACTGCTCGTCGCAGGCAACGAGGAGGGCGGCGATGCGCGTTGACGCCGCAGCCGTGCTCGCGCGGCGCCGGCGAGAACGTGAGGACTTGTTGGGCACGGCTCGTCAGTACGCCGCACGCCTGTCGCCGGCGCTTGGCGTGCGTACAGTGTGCGTCTTCGGGTCGGTCGCACGGGGCGACTTCAACCTATGGAGCGACATCGACGTGCTGGTCGTCGCCGAGTCGCTCCCGCTCAGCCCGCTGCAGCGGCTCGAGGCGCTCGGGGAACCGCTCCCGCTGGTGCAGCCGGTCGCGTGGACGCCGTCGGAGTTCGCCGAGCGTGCCGGCAGGCGTGACCCGATCGCCGT
>JALZLF010000026.1 GCA_030858865.1 Actinomycetota bacterium
GCCAGCGCCGAACCGACGACCGCGGCCTTGGCGAGGAAGCTGCGCCGCGAGGTGCGCGCCCGCAAGAAGTTCCCACCGCGTTCGACCAGCGTCCGGCTCATCGGGTGGCTCCGGCGGTGCGACGCAGAGGGGGCAGGGCGGACAGCGCAAGATAGCTGAACCAGGTGCAGCAACCGACGAGCACTCCGAACGGCAGGCCCGCGAGCGGCTGGGCGCCCAGCGCTACCAGGGGAGCGGGGCCGGGGGTGGCGGCGACGGCGACCGCTACGGCCGCGGCCGTGGCGTTGACGACCAGGTGCAAGCGGGTGGGCGGGGTGTCGGGTTTGCCGAAGCAGCCGCAGGAGGCCAGCACGCCCCCCCGCGCCAGGGCCAGCGCCACGAACGCGGCGAAGGCCAGGTAGGAGGCAGCGACCAGTGCGGCGAACAGCCGCCCACCCGAGACCAGCGCGCCGACGCCGACGACGACTTCGGCTCCGCCCAGCAGGCGGACGGCCGCCGCGGATGCCGGCAGCTTCAAAGACGTCAACGCCCGCAGCGTCGAGTAGGGCCGGAAAATCTTCGGTCCGGAGGCGACCACGAGCAGCAGCGCGAAGGCGGCGAACGGCCCGGTCAGCATCTGCACCTCCCGTATGGTGTAAAAACGGGCGCCCCCCGTCAAGCCGGGCTGCTGGCGGCCTGCTGACGGGCTGCTGACGCTGCTGTCGGGCTAAGGTCTTGTGGTGAGCAGGGAGACCTTCGTGCCGCAGAAGACGGGCATCGGCGTCGCCGATCTCCGCAAGACGTTCCTGGTTCCCACACGCGAGGCAGGGCTACGGGCTGCGCTGCGCAGCCTGGTGCACCGCACCTCCAACGAGGTCCGCGCGGTCGACGGGATCACCTTTGACATCGCGCCCGGAGAGGTCGTGGGCTTCCTCGGTCCCAACGGCGCCGGCAAGACGACCACCCTGAAGATGCTGTCGGGTCTGCTGCACCCCACGTCCGGGGAGCTGACGGTGCTCGGGCACGTGCCGTCGCGGCGGGAAGCCGCCTTCCTCAGCCGCATCACGCTGGTCATGGGCAACCGCAACCAGCTGCAGTGGGACCTGCCGGCGCTGGACTCGTTCGAGATGAATCGTGCGATCTACCGCATTCCCACAGCGGAGTTCCGTCAGACCCGGGACGATCTCGTCGAGCTGCTGGACCTGGGAGACCTGGTGCGAAAGCCGGTGCGCAACCTGTCGCTGGGTGAGCGCATGAAGGCCGAGATCGCCGGCTCGCTGCTGCACCGCCCGCAAGTGCTGTTCCTCGACGAGCCGACCATCGGCCTCGACATCACCATGCAGAAGCGCATCCGGGCGTTTCTCGGCGAGTACAACCGGCGCCACGGCGCCAGCGTCCTGCTCACCAGCCACTACATGGCCGACATCCAGGCGCTGTGCCGGCGGGTGATCGTCATCGATCAGGGGCGGATCCTGTTCGACGGCCAGCTGGCGGCCTTGTCCGACCAGTTCGCCGCGTACAAGACGCTCAGCGTGACCCTGGACGACCCGACGGCGGACCTGAGCTCCTTCGGCGAGGAGATCCACCGCGACGGCGCGAGGCTGACGTTGAAGGTGCGGCGTTCCCAGATCTCCCAGGTCGCCGCGACCCTGCTCGGCCAGCACCTCGTCAGCGATCTGACCATCGAGGACCCGCCGGTCGAGGACGTCATCGAGCGGGTGTTCCAGGGTGAGCGCGCCGAGGACTCGACCCAGACCGTCCGTCGGTGACCGCCGTCAGCCGACCTGGCCGGGCCGGCGGGATGGTCGACTTCTACCGCACCGTCATGCGCACGGCGGTCGTGGAGCAGTTCCAGTACCGGGCCGCCAACTACGCCTACATGGTCGGGATGGTGGCCGAGCCGGTCATCTACCTGGTCGTGTGGAGCACGGTGGCGCGATCGCAGGGCGGGCAGGTCGAGGGGTTCACCCCCGGAGACTTCGCGGCGTACTACATCGTGTGGACCCTGGTGCGGAACATGAACATCGTCTTCACGCCGTACGGCTGGGAGTGGCGCATCCGCGAGGGCCTGCTGTCGGGAATGCTCCTGCGCCCCGTGCATCCCATCCACTACGACCTCGCCTACTTCGCGGGCTGGAAGGTCGTCGTGATCGTGCTGTGGCTGCCCCTCGCGGCGGTGCTGTCACTGCTGTTCCGCCCGACCTTCGACATCTCGGTGCTCGACGTGCTGGTCTTCACGGGAGCCATCTGGGGTGCCTACCTCATCCGTTCGCTGCTGCTGTGGGTGCTGGGGATGGTCACCTTCTGGACGACGCGGGTCAGCGCCCTGTACGAGATGTACTTCACCGCCGAGCTGCTGCTGTCAGGGCGTCTCGTCCCCCTGGCGCTGATGCCACCGTGGGCGCGCCGCCTCGCCGATGTCCTGCCGTTCCAGTCGACGTTCGGGTTCCCCATCGACGTGCTGGCCGGCGACCTGACGTCCCGCGACCTGGCCGTGGGGTTGGCTACGCAGGTGCTGTGGATCGCCGTGAGTGCCCTGCTCGTCGCGGCCGTGTGGCGGTTCGGCATCAGGCGTTACTCGGCGGTGGGCAACTGATGGCGCGAGATCCGCTGCGGCCGCTGACGCTGGTGTGGACGTTCTTTCGAATCGGCGCGCTCAACGAGCTGCAGTACCGCGTCAACTTCTTTCTCCAGCTGCTGCAGTCACTGGTGGCGCTGGGCACCGCGCTGGCCGTGCTGGCGTTGGTGTTCTCCCACACCGACGGGCTCGGCGGGTGGTCGCCCAGCGAGCTGCTCGCCGTCATGGGCGTGCACATCCTGATGGGCGGTGTCATCCGCAGCGCCATCCAGCCGAGCATGCAGCGGCTCATCGAGGACGTCCGGCAGGGCACGCTGGACTACACGCTGACCAAGCCGGAAGATGCCCAGCTGCTGGTCAGCGCCCGCGAGTTTCGGATCTGGCAGGCCGTTGACGTCGTGGTCGGCGCGATCGTCCTCGGCGTGGCGGTGACGCGGTTGGAGACGGCGGTGGGCCTGTGGTCGGCGTTCGGCTTCGCCGTGGCGCTGCTGCTGGGGGCGGTGATGATCTACTGCTTCTGGCTGACCTTGACCGTCGGCGCGTTCTGGATCGTGCGCATGGAGTTCATCGTCGAGCTGTTCGACGGCGTCTACCAGGCGGGCCGCTGGCCGGTGACGATCTATCCCGGGTGGCTGCGGATCGGTTTCACGTTCCTGGTTCCGCTGGCCTTCGCCGTCACGTTGCCGGCTCAGGGGCTGACGGGCCGCCTCGACGGGATGACGCTGCTGGCGGCGGCGTTCTTCGCCGCGGCGCTGTTCGGCTTCACCCGCTGGCTGTGGCGCACCGGTCTGCGCCGCTACGCCGGCGCCTCGGCCTGAGGCTGCTGGGCTAGGCTCTCAGACTCCATGACCGAAGCCTTCATTCTCGACGACGCCGACGTGCGGGCCGTGCTGTCCGCGGCGCTCGGCAGCGGCGGGGACTTCGCCGAGATCTACGCCGAGCAGCGGCGAGGGCGCACGCTGCGCCTGGACGACGGCAAGGTCGAGGAGCTGACGTCCGGCCGTGACCGCGGTGCCGGCATCCGCGTGTTGCGTGGGCGCCAGACCGGCTACGCCTACACCAACGTGTTGACCCGCGACGCGTTGATCGAGGCCGCCGGGGTTGCCGCCGCGGCCGTTGCGGGCGATGGGTCGGGCCGGGTCGCCGACCTGCGCCGGGTGCACGCGCGGATCAGTCATCCGGCGGCCGTCGATCCGCTGACCGCTGACGGCCCTCGCCTGGTCGACGTCGTGCGCGAATCCGACGAGGCCGCCAGGGCGGTGTCCGGTGACGTCCGTCAGGTCACGGTGCTGTGGTCTGATGCCCGCCAACAGGTCTACCTCGCCAACTCCGAGGGCCACAGCTCGGCCGAGGAGCGGGTGCGCACCCGTCTCGTCGCCCAGGTCGTCGCCGCCCGCGACGGCATCATCCAGACCGGCTTCGAGGGGCCGGGAGCCGCCATCGGCCTCGAGCTGCTCGAGCGTCATCCTCCCGGTGACGTCGGCCGGGTGGCGGCCGAGCGTGCGGTGCTGATGCTGGACAGCAGGCCGGCGCCGGCCGGTGAGCTGCCGGTGATCCTGTCGGCCGGCAGCGGCGGCGTGCTGTTCCACGAGGCCTGCGGGCATGGCATGGAAGCCGACATCGTCGCCAAAGGCGCCAGCGTCTACGGCGGGCGCAGCGGCGAGAAGATCGGCAGCGACCTGCTCACCGGCGTCGACGACGCCACCGATCCGGGCGCGTGGGGCAGCTTCGGCCTCGACGACGAGGGCACGCCGGCACAGCGGACCGTGCTGTTCGACCGCGGCGTGTGCACCGACTACCTGACGGACCGGTTGCGTGCGGCCGAGCTGGGGATCGGGCGTTCCGGCAACGCTCGCCGCCAGTCCTACGCGCACCTGCCGATCCCTCGAATGACCAACTCCTACATCCTGCCGGGCGCCGACGACCCCGCTGAGATCGTTCGCGGCGTCAAGCGTGGCCTGTACTGCGACGCGCTGGGCGGCGGCCAGGTCGACCCAGCCTCGGGCGACTTCGTGTTCGGCGTAGACCAGGCGCACCTGATCGTCGACGGGGAGCTGACCCATCCGGTGCGCGGCGCCAACCTGGTGGGCGACGGACCCAGCGTCATCGCGCGGATCGCGGCCGTTGGCAGCGACTTCGACGTTCGCCAGGGGATCTGCGGCAAGGATGGCCAAGGCGTGCCGGCGGGGCTTGGCAATCCCACCCTGCTGATCGGGCGCATCACCGTGGGAGGGACCGGCGAGTGAGTGAAAGCGGTGACCACCTGCTCGGGCTGTTGGACGAGGTGGTGAATCAGGCCCGTTCAGGTGAGGGTGTGGAGGCCTACGGTGTCGACTCGACCGAGACCACCATCAAGGCCTACGACGCGGCCGTGGAATCGCTGTCGTCGGCGCGTACCCGTGGCGTCGGCATCCGGGTCGTGGCCGACGGCCGCGTCGGCTACGCCTACACCGCTGACCTCGGCGAGGAGGCCCTGGCCGAGACGCTGGCCGACGCCCGGTCCAACGCCACGGTGGGCACCCCCGACGAGGCGAACGTCCTGCCGTCCTGCGGGCAGCTGCCGGCGATGCCCGAGCTGTACGACGACGCGTTCGCCGCCGTGGACACGACCGACAAGGTCGCTTTGGCGGTGCGGCTGGAATCCGCCGCCAGGCAGGCGCCGTCGATCAAGGGCGTGGACACCGCCCAGTACGGCGACACCCTCGTGACCGCCGCCATCGCCTCCACGGCGGGTACCCGTGGCAGCTACCGGCGCTGCGACGCCTTCTGCTTCGTCGAAGTGCTCGCCGAGGCCGAGGGGCGCACCACCGCCGCGTTCGGCCTGGACATGGCGCGGCTGCCGTCCGATCTGGACGTCGAGGCCGCGGCGCGCGAAGGCGTCGCCCGAGCCACACGGCTGCTGGGCGGCCGCCAGCCCGCCAGCGCCCGACTGCCGATCATGTTCGACCCCTACGCCACCGCTTCCTTCCTCGGAGTGCTGGCCGGCGCGCTGTCCGCCGAGTCGGTGCAGAAGGGCCGCAGCCTGTTCGCCGAGCGTCTCGGGGAGTCGGTCGGCCCCGCGCACCTGACGCTGGTCGACGACGGGCGGCTGCCGGGCGCTCCCGCGTCGGCGCCGTGGGACGGCGAGGGGGTTCCCACCGGACGCACGCCGCTGATCGACGCCGGGGTGGTGACCGGGTGGCTGCACAACACCTACACGGCGACCAAGGCCGGGTCCTCCAGCACCGGCAACGCCAGCCGCGGCGGGTTCAAGTCACCGCCGTCGATCAGCCCGACCAACCTGTTCCTCGACCCGGGCGAGGAGAGCCAGGAGGCGCTGCTGGCGCGCGCCGGCACCGCCTTCTACTGCCAGCAGGTGATGGGCGTGCACTCTGGCGCCAATCCCATCTCCGGCGACTTCAGCGTTGGGGCCGCCGGATTGATGGTGCGCGACGGCGCCTTTGCCGAGCCGGTGCGCGAGGCCACGGTCGCGGGGACGATCCCTGGGATGCTGGCCGGGCTGGTGGCGGTGGGATCTGACCTTCGGTTCCTGCCGTTCGGCGGTGGCATGGGCGGCGCGACGCTGCTGTTGGAGGGAATGACGCTGGCGGGCGCTTGACTCGTGAATCGCCGACGCTCGTCGGCGGCGATTCTCATGACCTCGGTGGTGCGGTCGCGCCGCGACCGCCATGGGATGCTGAGAGCTGGGCGCTTGCGGGCGCGCCCGGCGGATCAGCGAAGGACACCGACGACCAGCGTCACCAGTGACGCGGCGACACAGTAGTAGGCGAAGGGGCTGAGCCGGTCGCGAGCCACGAGTGCCACCAGGTAGCGGACGGCTGCGTAGCCGGCAACGAACGCCGCGACGATGGCCGCGACGATGGCCGCGCCGGAGTACGGGCCCGGTTCGCCGAGGTCGCCGAGGCTGAGGACGAAGGCGCCGACCAGCGCGGGCAGCGACAGCAGGAACGAAAACCGCGTGGCGGCCTCCCGCGTCAGGCCGGCGGCGACACCCGCCGTGATGGTCGTGCCCGACCGCGACACTCCTGGCAGCAGCGCCAGGCACTGCAGGCCGCCGACGATCAGCGCGTCGCGCAGGCCGACCTTGCGCAGGTCACGACCCTTCGGGTCACCCGGGTCGGCGCCCGTCGGCAGGTCGGCGGTGCCCGGCTTCTGGCTGGGACCGGTGGGGCCGCCGGGGCCGGCGGGAACCTTGGCGGCGGCCACCCGCCGGTCGCGCCGGCGCTCGCCCGCCAGTAGCAGCGCGGCGGTGATCAGGAGGAACAGCGCCGTCGCGAACGGCGAGGCGAAAGCCCGCTCGACCATGCCCTCGAAGACCAGGCCCAAGATGGCGACCGGGACGCTGGCGGCCGCCACCAGCAGGGCCAGGCGGCGATACAGCGCGTCTTGTTGCCCGCCGCGGCCGAGCAGACCCCGAGCCATCGCCGCGAGCTCGGCACGGAAGAAGACCGCGACGGCGCCGAACGTGCCCATGTGCAGTGCCACGTCGAAGGCAAGGCCGGGCTTGGGCCAGCCCGCGAGGTACGGGATGAGCACCAGGTGGCCCGACGACGACACCGGAATGAACTCGGTGAGTCCCTGCACGACGCCGAGGATGACGGCCTGCAACCAGGACGGCATCGGTCAGCTCCTGTGAGGTGGGGGACGAACGCGCCGCATGGTATCGGCGGCCCGCAGCGATCACGGCGGCGGTGCGTGGGCCAACAGGACACGCCCGAGGGCGAGGCCGCTGTTGGTGGGTCCCACCTCGGCGACCTCCAGTCCCACCAACGCCGTCCCGCCGGCGTCACCGTGGTTGACCTGCAGGACCGGACGGGACTCGGCGACCAGTTGTGCCGGCGTGTCCCCCGCTCCCAGGACCCACACGTCCACCCATCCGCCGGCCACGACGCCCCAGCCGTCTTCGCTGGGGATTGGCACGGCTCGCAGACCCTCGGCGAGCCCTGCGGCGGGCCCACGCCGGTCCAGATGCGCCTCGGTGAGCACGGCACCCTCGGGCAACGCCATCGCCAGGACGGCACCCTGAGGGACCTTCGTGACCGCGGCGGGCGGCACGGC
>JALZLF010000073.1 GCA_030858865.1 Actinomycetota bacterium
CCGACGACGCGCTGCTCGCCCACCACGCCGCCGGCGCGGGCCACCACGCAGAGCTGGTGACCCACGCCACCACCGGCGCTGAGCGCTACCTGCGGCAGGGCTCGGGCTTCCTGGCGGTCCGTCTCGCCGAGCAGGGGCTGTCCGCTGCCGAGCAGCTGCCCGTGGCGGCGGTTGCCGACGAGCTGGCGTTGCGTTCGGTCGCCACGCGGGGGGCGCTGGCGGTCGGACTGCTGGACGTTGCGACCCGCCACGCCGAGCAGTGGCGCCTGCTGGCCGGAGAGGCGCGGACCCCGGTCGAGGAGGCGGCCGCCCTACGCCACCTGGCGTTGCTGCGCTTCTACAGCGGCGACCTCCCCGGCTACTGGCGGCGCATCGGCGAGGCGTTGGAGGTGGCCGAACGGCTCGGACCCAGCGAGGAGACGGGCTGGGTTCTGGCCTATCGGTCACAGGGCCACATGCTCGTCGACGAGCACGAAGCGGCGATCGAATGGGCCGAGCGCGCCATCGCCGTCGCCGACCAGGTCGACGCGCCAGCGGTCCGCGCCTACGCCCTTGTCAACAAGGGCACGGCGCTGTGCTCGCTGCCAGGGCGCGCGAAAGAGGGAGCCCGGCTGCTGGACGAGGCTCGGGACACGGCTCGGCGCAGCGGTGACATGGTCACCCTGATCCGCGGCTACGCCAATGGCGTGCTGTTCGAGCTGGAGACCCAGCGCTACGCGCGCGCCAGGCTGCTGTTGGAGGAGGGTTGGGGCGTCGCCGACCGCCACGGGTTGTCGAGCGCCGCCGCCAGCATCGCCGGCCTTGGCGTCCATCTGGCGCTGTGCGAGGGCGACGCCGCCGCCGCGTACCGCTGGCTGGGGCTGGGCCGCCGAGTGGTGGCCGCTCCCAGCAGCGACCTGTGGCTGCTGGCGGTGGACGGTCTTCTGGCCGCCGAACGCGACGACCGTGAGTCGGCCGCCGGCGTGCTGGCGCGGCTTCGTGACGAGGCGCAACGCCGGCCCAGCGAGCGGGCATCGGCCTCCGTCGGGCAGCTGGCCACCACGATCGCCGCTCGCGCCAGGAACGCGCCCGCCGCCCGGGAGGCGTTGACCGAGTACCGCGACGGCATCGCCGCGGCCGGCGGCTGCGTCCAGCTCGACGTCCCCTGGATCTTGGCCGTGGAGGCACTGTCGGCCGGGGTCGACGTTGCCAGCGTGCGGGCCTTCCTCGACGCCATCACACCGGGACCGCGCGACGGGGCGACCGTCAAGGACGGCTACGCGCCCGCCGACCGCCGGGTGGCCGGCTGGTCGTCGCATCTGGAGGGCATGGTCTGTGAACGACTGGGCAACGCCGCCGAGGCTGCTGACGCCTACCGCCTGGCACTGGCGGCCCCGCAGCTGTGGCGGCCGGCCACCGCCATCGCCGACCTGCACCAGCGCCTGGCACGCTGCCAGGACCTGTTGGGCGACCGGGCAGGCGCCCGCGAGCAGGCGGCATCCGCCGTCGAGACGCTCGACGGCTGGCCGGGCCACCGCCGCGAAGCCGCCGAGACCCTGCTGCGCCGGCTGGAGGGCGAAACGGGCAGCGGCCTGCTCACTCCCCGCGAGACCGAGGTGGTCGCCCTGCTCGCCGAAGGCCTGACCAACCGTCAGATCGCCAACCGGCTGTTCATCGCGGTCAAGACCGTGGCGGTGCACGTGTCCAACATCCTGGCCAAGACCGGTCTTTCGACCCGTACCGAGGTAGCGGCCTGGGCCCTGCGCTCGGGTGTCGTGGACTCCGCGGCGTCGTCCTGACGCCCACGGTCGAGGCGTCTGCGCGCAGGGGTGGACAGAATCGGGTGATACGGGCACGATACGTAGTTCTCGGCGCACGGGTACGCCCTGGACTCCAAGTGTGGGCGGGGCTGCGGTCGGACGGGAACGGACATGGGCGCAACACAGCTTGACTGGCTGCGACGGTGGCGCGCCGACCGTGGCCAGCAGGGACGGCCGGAGCAACGCTTCGAGGGCGAGGGCCGTGTGCTGCTGTGGCTGCTGATGGCCGCCACCCTTGCCGCCATCCTGATTCCGGCCATCCTGCTGCAACAGCCGGCCCGCGTGTTCCTGCTCAAGGTCGTCGCGATCGGGCTGCTGGCGTTCCTGCCCGGCTGGCTGTACCTGCAGTTCATCCGCAACCGTGGGCAGAGCCTGTACGACGAATACGTGCTGAACCTGTTCCGACTGCACATCGACGAGTACCGCAACCTGCCGGCCCCGCCGGTGCACACCAGCTACTACCAGCTGTGGCTGGCTGACCGCGGCCAGCTCGCCGCGCAGTCCAGGGACACCAAGGACAACCTGTACCGGCGCAAGTTCGAGACCGTCTACGGGCCCCCCGCGGTCAGCACGCGGGCGCTGCTGGCGAACAAGCTGAGCCTGCGCGAACGGGCCGAGACGTTCTCACCGGTGATCTTCGCCACCGTGCTGCTCGGCGTGGGCTGGGTGCTCGTCCTGCAGCCCGAGCTGTACGGCAACGTCGGCCTGCTGTCGGGACTGCAGCTGTCAGGCCGGCCCCTGCTGCCGGGCGACGCCTTGCAGTACGGCTTCGTCGGCGCCTACTCGTTCATCCTGCAGGACCTCATCCGCCGCTACTTCCGCGAGGACCTCAAGGCCGGCGCGTACATCTCGGCCGTGGTCCGCATCGTGTTCGTGGCGGTCGTGGTGAGCGCGGTCCACCTAGTCTGGCCGGCCCGTCCTGAGCAGGAGGCCGTCTTCGCCTTCCTGCTCGGCTTCTTTCCGCAGATGGGACTGCAGATGCTGCAGGCCGCCTTGACCAAGCCGATGCGGCGGTGGATGCCGGCAATCGCCAGCGACTATCCGCTGTCCGAGCTCGACGGGTTGAACCTGTGGTACGAGGCGCGGCTGCTGGAGGAGGGCATCGAAGACGCCCAGAACCTCGCCACCGCCAACCTGGTCGACGTGCTGCTGCAGACGCGGCTGCCGGTGGCTCGGCTTGTCGACTGGGTCGACCAGGCGTGCCTGCACCTGCACCTGCCTCGCGCGGCTGAGCAGCGGCGCGACATGAGCGACCGTTTGCGGCTGTTGGGCATCCGAACGGCGACTGATCTGCGGCGCCGTGCGGCGGTGACAAGGGATCGTGCCCAGTTCGCCGCAGCCTTCGGCGAGGCGTTCGGCCAGCCGCCGGCAAGTGGGCAAACCCTGTTGGCCTCCCACCTGAAGAGCCTGGACGGCGACGCCAATCTGTGGCACGTCGAGCAGTTCCGCCGTCACGAGTGGCTCACGGCCGACCGCCATCAGCCACTGCAGGGCCCCCCCGCAGGGGCCCCCCCGGCAGCGCGGACCGCAGCACCCGATCCGGACGCCGGATCGACGACCATGACCGAGAGCCTCCAGCCACCGGTGAACACGCCCAGCTGACCGCACCGGCCCTCCGGCCCGTTTGACGAGGCGAGGCTGGCCTAGGCTGGGCGCAATGCCCACCGCGCTGATCTGGAACGACGACCCTCTGCACTACGACTTCGGCCCAACTCACCCGCTCAAACCCATCCGCGTGCAGCTGACCGTCGAGCTGATCCGCGCCTGTGGGTTGACCGAGGCCGGGAGTGTGCTGACGCTGCCGCGCGCCGCGTTCGGCGACGACGACGTACTGCGCCTGCACGGCGAGGCCTACGTCGACGCGGTGCGGGGTTGCTCACTGCGGCCTCGACAGCCGGCGGTGGAGTTCGGGCTCGGGCCGGGCGACAACCCGACGTTCGGGGGGATGCACGAAGCCTCCCTGCAGGTGTGCGGCGCGTCGGCCGCCGCCGCGGATGCGGTGTGGACCGGCACCGTGGCGCATGCGTTCAATCCAGCCGGCGGGCTGCACCACGCCATGCCCGACCGCGCTGCCGGCTTCTGCGTCTACAACGATCCGGCGGCGGCCATCGACCGGCTGCTGCGCCGCGGAGCCAACCGAGTGGCCTACGTCGACGTCGACACCCACCACGGCGACGGGGTGCAAGCCTTCTTCTACGACGATCCGCGCGTGCTGACGATCAGCCTGCACGAATCCGGGCGGTACCTGTTTCCGGGCACCGGGTTCCCCGACGAGGTTGGCAGCGGCGACGCTCGGGGCACGTCGCTGAACGTGCCGCTGCCGCCGGCCACGGTCGGCCCGGTCTACTTGGAGGCGTTCGACGCGGTGGTGCCGCCTGCCCTGGACGCCTTCGACCCCGAGGTGCTGGTCACACAGCTCGGTTGCGACACCCACGTAACGGACCCCCTCGCCCATCTGGCGCTGGTCACCGACGACTACCTGTCGCTCGCCGAGCGGTTGCACCGCCTGGCCCACGAGCACACCGGTGGCCGCTGGGTTGCGCTGGGCGGGGGCGGCTACCAGATCGTCTCGGTGGTCCCGCGCGCATGGACCATCTACTTCGCTGAGCTCACCGGCGCGCAGGTGCCGCTGGAAGTGCCATGGGACTGGCTGCAGCTGGCCGAGGAGGCGGTCGGCGTGCGGTCGGGCAGCACCTTCCTCGACGGACCCGTGCAGCTGGCCCCCGAACGACTGGCGGCGATCCGAGGGCAGGCTATGTCCAGCGTCGAGGAGCTCAAGCGGGCGGCTTTCGACCTGCTGGAGGCAGGGTGAGCGCCGGCACGGACTCCGGGCTGCGCGAGCACCTGATCGGCGCACGGCTGGCTGGCGATGTTGCCACCAGCCCCCACAGCACGCTGACGAACTGCGCGAAGCTGGCTGCCGGCGACGAGCGCTACACCTTCGGGTTGTCCGGGCGCTGCACGATCCGTGAGGCCGTTGCGGCTGTGGTGACGCTGTGCGGCGGCGACCCTCCGGCGGCCGACCCCGATGGCGACGGGTGGATCGACCCGGACGCCACGCTGCGTGCCATCGCGGTGCACCGTGATCTGCTGGGATCGTTCACGGCCGCCGGCGGCGGGCGCGTGCTGCTGGCGACCGGCCATCCGACCGGGCTGTTGCCCCACTACGCCGCGATCGCTCGGTTCCTGCAGTCCCGGGGTTGCCTTCTGCTGGCACCGCTGGACGACACCAGGATGGCCGTCGACGAAGCGTCGGGCCAGCGCCGCTGGCTGCGATTCCTCGACGGGGTCGCCTGCGTCTCTGACGGGGGATCGCTGCGCCACACGCATCGCAGCCGCTACATGGAAGCGATGCTTGACGAGGTCGCCGGGAACGCGCCCGACCTGGTCGTGGCCGATCACGGCATGGCGGGTGCCGCCATCGAGCGGGGGCTGCCGACGCTGTCCATCGCCGACGTCAACGACCCGGCGCTGCCCCTGGCCCAGGCCCTCGGCCTCACCGATGCCGTGCTGCCCATCGACGACAATCTGGCGCCGCGCCTGTTCATCCCGGTGACCGCAGCCATCCTCTCCGGCTGACCAGGGAAGGTGTTTGCCCCCTGACCGGGGGGTGCATAGTTCCACCGGAAGCGGGTTCCAAAGTGCGGCGCGTGCCAGCTGGCTTCGCACCCTGTGGAGGCGAACACCCTCGGTGACTAAGCATTCTCCTGGCGGAGCGACGCCACGACGCAACCTGATCGAAGGCTCGGCCGAGGCCGCCGCGATCCTGGCGCACGAACTGGGTACGCCGCTGGCCTCCATCCGTGGATTGGCCGCGGTGTTGGAGCGTTACGGCGAGCGGATGAGCGCCGCGGAGCGGGTGGAATTCGCCGGCCGGATCGTGCGTCAGTCCGAGCGTGCAACCCGGTTGGCCCGCATGTACCTGCAGCCTCCCGGCGACGACGCGCGCCAAGGCGACCAAGACGCCGACGCCCACGCCACCGAGCCGTGCCAGCCCGCGCAGGTGCTGACCGCGGTGGTCGAGGAGTGCTCCTTGCTGCTGGGGGCGCGGTCGCTGGACACCGAGGTGATGATCAGCGACGTGCGCCGTGTCGACGCAGGCGCCGACGCCGTGCACCGCATCGTTCTCAACCTGGTCGACAACGCGGCCAAGTTCGCCGCGCCATCGACGACGATCGGCGTTTCGGTGCGTGCCGACCGGGAGGCAGTGGCCATCGCGGTCACCAGTACCGGGCAGGGCATCGACTCGGGGCAGATCTCGGTGATGTTCGAGCCGGGCGGGAGGCTGCCGCGTCCGGTCGAAGCCGACGCGCCGGGCACCGGTCTGGGGCTGGCGATCGTGGCCGATCTGGTGGCCTCGGCCGGCGGCAGCGTGCGCGTCAACACCGACGGCAGCCGCACCACGGTCATCGTCGCCTTGCCCGCCGTTGCGGAAACAGGCGGCGCTGCCAGCCAGTTGAGTCAGTCGGCGAGCTTGGCTAGCAGCGGCGCGTGATCCGAGGGTTTGGCGCCCTTGCGAAACGAGCGGTCGATCCCGCAGTCGACAAGCCGGACGGCGAGATCGGGGCTGCACAGCACCAGGTCGATGCGCAGTCCTAGCTTGCGGTGGAAGTGGCCCGCCCGATAGTCCCACCAGGTGAACCCGATCTCCTGCGGATGGAAGTGGCGGTAGGCGTCCACCAGCCCCGCGTCCAGGATCGCGCGCAGCCGCGCACGCTCCTCCGGCGTGACGTGCGTGGAGCCGATGAACGCCTGCGGGTCGTACACGTCGATGTCGGCGGGCGTGACGTTGCAGTCGCCGGCCACCACCGTGGCGGTGCCTGACAGACGGGCCACCCGGACCGCCATGGCGTCGAGGAACGCGAGCTTCTGCGCGAAGGGCTCGCTGCCGACGGCACGGCCGTTGGGCACGTAGACGCTGCACACCCGGATCCCCGCCACGTCCGCTTCGATCCAGCGACGCTCCTCGCCGGCGAGCTCACCAGTCAGACCCCGGGTCACGTCGCGAGGCGGCGCGTCGCGGCGCCCGAGGATGGCTACCCCGGCCCAGCGGCCACCGGAGTGGTCGACCCCGGTGTAGCCCGCCTTCTCCAGCTCGGCGTGCGGAAACGCCGCGGCGGTGCACTTGGTTTCCTGCAGGCACACCACATCGGGGCGGTGCACGACCAGCAGCTCCAGCAGCCGGGGCAGTCGCGCCTTGAGGCTGTTGACGTTCCAGGTGACGAGCTTCACGCCGCTTGCTTTGACCGCAGGCAGGGATTGCCGGGCTGGGGGTGCCTTGGTTGCTCCACCACAGACCTAGGCGCGGGCGATCAGCAGCTGGATCACCAACGCTGCCACCATCGCCAGCAGCAGCGCCGCGAGCACAAGGGTCGTCCCGCGCCGCATCTATCTCTCCACGGTTCTAGCCGCCAAGCGCGGTCGTGGGGCTGGTCTCGCCCGCGCCGGTGAACAGCTCCTCGGCCTTGCGCCGCTCGGCTTGCAGGAATCCGACCAAGGAGGTGCGGCTGTCCAGATAGGCCCGGCAGTCCAGCTCCAGCGTGATCGTGCCCGCGTAGCCGCTGGCTCCGACATGACCCAGGAAGCGTTCGAGCGGCAAGATTCCCGTGCCGATCGGGGCGTGGCTGTCCTTGCCGTTGCCGAAGTTGTCCGACACGTGCAGGTGCACCACTCGGTCTGCCAGCGTGTCCCAGGCCTCGAACAGATCGATCCCGGCCACGGCGAAGTGGCTGGTGTCGAACACGACGTTGCGGAACACCGACAGCTCGGC
>JALZLF010000085.1 GCA_030858865.1 Actinomycetota bacterium
AGCACGTCCACGTCGTTGGTCTCGGCCTGCAGCAGCTGGGCAGCCATCGACGCCGCCCCCTCGCTGAACGACGAGTGGATGTGCATGGCCATCGAGACGGGCAGGCTGCCGTCGGTCGTGGCCGCCAGCGACCGGTGCGGCACTCTGCCCAGGACCGCGGCGGCGGCGGCCAGCGATCCCGCGGATTGCAGAAGACGGCGACGGGTCAGACCAGACGGCACCGACATCCGCTTGTGGTCCGGTGCGCCGTCGGAGTCCGTTACGCCGTCGTCGTCACACAATCTCGTAACCCCCGAAGCTGCAGCGGACAAGGGCCCTCAGCGCATGCGGCGACACCGACGACTTGTGCAAGTGTGCCATCCGTGCACCAAACCGCGTGACTTGGGCGCGGAAGTCGGCGCCCTAACAGCAGTCGTCGAGTTCTTCGCCCCGCCAGTGATCGAGACCCTCGCGGCCGGCGACGTAGACGATGCCCAGTCCGGCGAGCGGATCCGCCCACCACCACCCGAACGCAGCGTTGAGGGTCAGCCCGGCGAGCAGGATCCCTGACAGCCACACACACAAGGTCGTCTCGGTCGCATCGGCCTGCAGCGCTCGGCTTCCCATGCGCTTGCCGACCCGGCGCTTGGCACGGGCCAGCAGCGGCATCACCACCAGCGAGACGACCGCCAGGACGATGCCCGCGATGCTCTCGTCCGGTTGTTGCGCGGTGAGCAGCTTGCGGACGGACTCGACGCCGACGCCGACGGCCAGAAGAAGGAATGTTGCCGCGATGATCCGCACCGCGCGTTGTTCCGCGGCTTGGGAGACTTCAGCGTCGTGGCGCTCCTTGGACAGCCGCCACAGGATCGTCGCTCCAGCCAACACCTCGACGTAGGAGTCCACGCCGAAGCCGATCAAGGCAATGGATCCGGCGACCACGCCGGCGACGATCCCGACGATGCCCTCGACGCTGTTCCAGGCGATGGTGAGCCACGCCAGCGCGCGTCCCCTGGTGACCAGGGCGGTGGAAGCGGGGACAGCGGCCGTCACAGTCTCGATGCTACCGACGGGCGCCTGCCGCTGAAGTGAACCGACCGGGGTGGCCACGGCGTACCACCTGCAGAGGCGAGACTGATCGGCAGGTGGTGCGGACAACGGACGAGAACCCGCAGTCGCTGTCGGTGCAGGCGGAAGCGGCGCTGCTGACCCGTGCCGCCGGCGGCGACGAGGCCGCGGTGGCAGCGCTGTACGACGCCTATGACAGGCCGTTGTAGGCGTTCGGCCTGCGGCGGCTCGGTGACCGCGAGCTCGCCGAGGAGCTGGTGCAGCGGGTGATGACCCGGCTGTGGCGGTCGGCGGGTCGCTACGACTCCTCGCGGGCGTCGGTGCGCAGCTACGTGTTCACCATCGCGCGCACGACCGCGGTCGACCTTCACCGCCAGCGTGCCCGTCAGCCGCAGCCGAGGTCTGACGCCCAGATCGCGGCGTCCGGTCTGGCTGCCGTCGACGAGCTCGGCGTGTTGCTGCAGACCGAGGCGGTGCGCGCTGCGCTCGACCGCTTGTCACGCGACCATCGGGAGATGCTCGACCTCGCCTATTTCCGCGGTTGACCCAGGTCGAGATCGCCGGGCGCCTTCGCCTGCCGCTGGGCACGGTCAAGTCCCGCACCTACTACGCGCTCAAGGCCCTGCGGCTGGCGTGCGACGAGCTGGGAGTCGCCCAGCGATGACGTGCGAGCACATGCGCCACCAGCTCGGCGGCTACGTCCTCGGGGGACTGTCGTCTGCCGAGCAGGTCGATACCCGCCTGCACCTGGAACACTGCGACGACTGCCGCGAGCAGTTGGCCGAGCTCGAAGGCTTGCCGCGGCTGCTCGACCTCGTGGCGCAGGAGCCGGCCGATCCACCGCCGTCCCTGCGGAACCGGGTGGTGGCCGCCGCCCCACGACCCCGACCGTACCGGTGGCTGCCAGCGGCAGCGCCGCCTTCCAGCCCGCCGGCAACCGGCTGCGCGTCGACATCGCCCTCGTTGGCCTGGAAGTGCTGGAGCGGGGAGGCACCTACGAGGCATGGCTGGCCGAACCCGAGCGCGGCCTCGTCAGCCTGGGGATGTTCCGCGCGGACACCAGCGGCCGCGCCGAGGTCGGCTTCACCGCCGATGGCCCGTTGAGTCGCTACTCCTGGCTGTGGGTCACAGCCGAGCCCGATTCCCACGACCCCGCCCACGACGGACCAACGGTCGTCCGCGAGCGGATCCCCGACGGCTGGTGAACGATCAGCGCTGAACCCGGACGGCGTTGCGGACGTATTCCCTGGAGAGGCGAACCGCGGGCGGAAAGGGAGCAGAGATGGCGGTGCCAACCGGACGAACGGCGGCGAGGCGGTGGCTGGTGGGCCTGGTGGCGATCACCGCGGTCGCCTGCGCGGGGAGCGGGCCTACCTCCGCCGGCAGCGAAGCGGCCGCGGCCCCCACCGTCGCTGTTGCCGACAGCGACCTCGGGTCGATCCTGGTCGATGCCGAGGGAAACACCTTGTACCTGTTCAACAACGACACCGGCAGCGAGAGCACCTGCTACCAGGACTGCGCCAGCAACTGGCCGGCCCTGGAGGCCGACGGCGAGCCCACCGCCGGCGAGGGGATCGACCAGGAGCTGTTGGCGACCACCGAGCGGACCGACGACACGACCCAGGTGACCTACAACGACCATCCGCTGTACTACTTCGCCGGCGACGAGTCGCCAGGTGACACCAACGGCCAGAACGTCGGTGACGTGTGGTTCGTGGTGTCGCCCGAAGGCGGGGCCTTGACCGCGGCGGCCAAGACGGCCGAGGACGGCGACTACTGACGCTCAGCGCGCGGTGTCCGGCGTCGGCCGGCCGACCCGGAACCAGCGGTAGCCGTAACCCTCGAGGCGGACGGTGACGTTCCCGGCGACGTCGTGGCGGCGGTCTGACAGCAGGTCCACCAGCTCGGCGCTGCCGTCGTCGAGCCGCAGTCTGGCCTCACGCTGATCCGGCGTGAAATTGTGCAGCGCCACGACGGTGCCGCCGTGCCAGTCACAGCGGTGGGCGAGCACACCGGGCGACGCGGTGTCGAGCAGCCGCAGCGAGCCCCAGCCCAGCTCCGGTGTCTCCTTGCGGCGGCGGATCAGCCGTTCCATCCAGTTGAGCAGCGAGTCCGCGTCGGTTTGCTGCGCCGCGACGTTCACCGCCTCCGGGCCGAACTCGCCCTCGGTCGCCGGGCGGCGCAGGCGCGAGGCGTCCGCCGTTGAGAACCCGCCGCCCGGTTCGGCGGTCCACTGCATGGGGCTGCGCACGCTCAAGCGACCAGGGATGTCGAGGTTCTCGGCCATCCCGATCTCCTCGCCGTACAGCAGCACGGGCGTGCCCGGCAGCGAGAACGCGAGGCTGTAGGCCAGCTCGATGCGGCGGCGGTCCCCGTCGACCATCGACGGCAGCCGGCGGCGGAGGCCGCGCCCGAACAGCTGCATGGCCGGATCGGGACCGAACGCCGCGAACACGTCGTCGCGTTCCTCGGGTCGCAGCTGGTCCAGGGTCAGCTCGTCGTGGTTGCGCACGAAGTTGGCCCACTGGCAGTCGGCGGGAACCTCCGGCAGACGCTGCAGCAGCGCCCGCAGCGGCGCGTCGTCGCAGCGCGCCAGCGACAGATGCAACGCCTGGTTGGTCAAGAAGCTGAATTGCATGTGCAGCTCCTCGCCGTGTTCTCCGAAGAATCGGCGGACCTGTTGCGGCTCCAGATTCACCTCACCGAGCAGGATCGCGTCGCCTCGGCGTCGCGAGAGGAAGGCCCGCAGGGCCACCAGGACGTCGTGCGCGCTGCCGCGCGGCTGACCCTCGGGCAGCACCTCCAGCAGGAAGGGGACGGCGTCGACGCGGAAGCCGGACACCCCCAGCTGCAACCAGAAGCCCATGATCCTGGTGATCTCCTCACGGACCGCCGGGTTGCTGATGTTCAGGTCGGGCTGGTGGGCATAGAAGCGGTGCAGGTAGTACTGGCCCGCAACCTCGTCGTGGGCCCAGTTGCTGGTCTCGGTGTCGGGGAACACCAGGTCGGTCGGACCCTCCGGCGCCTCGTCGCGCCACACGTAGTAGTCGCGGAAGGGCGAGGCAGGATCGGCCCGCGCCTGCTGGAACCAGGGGTGCTGCGACGACGTGTGGTTGACGACCAGGTCGACGATGACTCGGATGCCGCGGTCGGTGGCGGCGCGGACGAACACCACGAAGTCGCCGAGCGTGCCGAGCCCGGGATCAACGCCGTAGAAGTCGATCACGTCGTAGCCGTCGTCGTGTCCGGGGGTGGGGTAGAAGGGCATCAGCCACAGGCAGGTGACGCCGATCCCCGCGAGGTAGTCGATGCGGTCGACAAGGCCGGTGAAGTCGCCGCAGCCGTCCCCGTCGCTGTCGGCGAACGTCTCAACGTCCAGGCAGTAGACGACCGCGTTCTTCCACCACAGGTCGCCGGTCGCCGCTCTCATTCCGGCCACCTTGCCCTCGTGCCGGAGCCGCCACACCGTGGCGGAAGGTTCGCCGCGATGCCGCTGGCAACGCGCGTTGCGCTGCCTTTCGCCGCCAGCCGCTTCCTCATGATGTTCAGCTCGCGGTTGGGTCGCCCCGCGCGAACACCGGCACGTGGATGGCGAAGATCTTGTCGAAGCGTTCGCTGCCGAGGTCGGCGTCGCGCAGCGACGCCACCTGCAGTGACGCCATCCCAGCGTCGACGTGGTCGGCGTTGCGCCTGCTGGCCATCGCGATCATCTTCGCCGACCGGTCGATCGCGGTGATATGGCCGTGGCTCAGCCGCTCGCACACCAACGAGACGGCCACGCCGTGGCCGCAGCCGATCTCAAGGATCCGATCGCCAGGCTCGACGGCGAGGGTGTCGACGGCCCACACCAGGCGTTCCGCCGCTGGGCGCTGACTCACGCCAGCTCGGCAGTCTCAGGTTCGGTATCGGCCAGCGACACCGTGCCCGGTGCAACAACGGTTCTCGGACTCACAGTTGACTCGTGGTTTCCTGACGCGGTTGTGTCAAGCCGTCGATGATGCCTGATGGGAAGGAGCTCTCGTGGCGGAGGAGGAAGGCCGCGACGCTGAGCTGTGGGCAATGGCCGATCTCGTGACGCCGATGGCGCTGCGCGTGGCGGCGACCCTGCGGGTGGCCGACCACGTCACGGCGGGACTGTGCGGCGCCCCGGAACTGGCCGAGGCCGAGCACGCCGATCCCGACGCGCTCGACCGCCTGCTGCGACATCTCGTTACGGTTGACGTGCTCAGCCGCGACGAGGCCGGCCGGTACGCCCTGACCGATCGGGGCCAGTCGCTGCGCAACGACCACCGCTCGGGGATGCGCGCGCTGCTGGACATCGACAACGCGATCGGCCGCGCCGACTTGTCCTTCGTCCATCTGCTGCACTCCGTGCGCACCGGTGAGGCTGGCTTCCCTGCCCAGTTCGGCCGTCCCTTCTGGGACGACCTGGCAGCGGACCCGGCAAGAACGACGTCCTACGACGCGCAGATGGGCTCTGACGTCGCGGCATGGGCACCCTTCATCGTCGCGGCCCGCGACTGGGGATCGCTGGCGCATGTGATCGACGTCGGAGGCGGCGACGGGACACTGCTGGCGGCGCTGCTGCGCGCGCACCCCGACCTGCGGGGCACGGTCTTCGACCAGCCGGCCACCGTTGATGCCGCTCGGGAAACGCTGGCGGCGGCTGGTCTCGCCGCCCGCAGCGACGTCGTCTCCGGCAGCTTCTTCGATCCGCTGCCGGCGGGCGCAGGAGGTTATCTGCTGTCGGCGATCCTCCACGATTGGGACGACGGGGCAGCTCTGGCGATCCTGCGGCGATGTGCGCAAGCGGCGCGTCCGACTGGCACCGTGTTCGTCGTGGAGAAGACCGGGGCCGATGGTGAGTCGCCGCCCAGCGACATGGATCTGCGGATGCTCGTCTACTTCGGCGGCCGGGAACGCGGTGTGACCGACCTGGTCTCGCTGGCCGCGGATGCCGGCCTCCATGGGGCCACGGTGCATCCCGCGGGCGACCTGTCGATCATCGAGCTCACCGCACTTCCTCATGCTGCGGTCCGGAAATGACGGCACGGCCCTTCGCCGGTCTGGCTCCTGCCGACGACCGACGGCACGCGGCGTGGGTCGTTGATGCGGTGCGGGGTCGCGATGGAGTGGCCGGGATCGTGCCCGAGGCCTTCGACGCCTGTGTCCGGATCCACCATCCCCTCGATGACGGCGCCAGATGGGCAGATGTCGCTCCGGCGTACCTGCAACGTGGAGTCGACCGCTACGAGTATCCGTTTCCGGAGGTCCTGACCGACGTCATGGCCGACGCCGAGGGCGACCTCGCCCCACGGGTCGTCGACCGGCTCGTGTCGATCTTCGCCGAGCACACGTCGGAGCCGGACCGCTGCCACTTCGGGCTCTGGGTGGGTTGGGGCGAACTGCATGCTGGTTCGAGCACGACCCTCTGCGTTGGGAAACCGTCGTCTGCGTTCGCCAAGCTCCGAACCGCGCTGGACACTCGTCGCTTGCGCCAAGCCGAGGAGCGCAAGACCCGGGAGACTTACGCCTTTGTTGACTCGTGCCCGGTCCAGCCATGGTGGGGTGGCCGTGACATGCTGCTGTTCGACGGGCCGATCAACCGTGTCCGTGCCATCGGCAGCGCGTGGTTGCTCGACGACGATCTCCACCGTCGAAGCCCGCAGTGGTGGTGGCCGAACGACCGGATGTGGCTTCTCAGCACGGAGATCGACTATCCCTGGACCTACGTCGCGGGCTCAGGCCGGCTTATCGATCGAATCCTGGAGAACACAGAACTCGAAACGGTCCGGGTGAACTTCGCTGACCAGTGGTGAGTAACCCGGCCAGGGTGACGCCCAGCTCGAGGCAGTGCACCCGTCGAGGTCAGTCGTCGATCGCCTGGTAGACCGAGGTACGGATATCGATCGTCGAGCTGAGCCGTCGCGGGGGTGACGTCGCCGGTGGCTCGCAGCTGCTCCAAGGTTCCACGGCGGGGGAGCGGCGCCAGAACAGCCACGGGCCGGCCTCGTCAGTGACCTCGATCGTCTCGCCAGCCTCGACGAGCCGCAGCAGCGCACTCGCTCGTTGCCGGAGCTCTCGCACGACCACTGAGGTCATGTAGCTGTCGCACACGGTGCCGCGACGGCCTAGGGCTGTGGCTTATGACCTGTGCATCGTGGGCGCGGGACCGGCAGGGCTCGCCGCCGCTACGACTCCACGTCGAGTCGCTTCATGGTAGCGAGAACCGCGAAACCTGGGAATCCCGGTCCCGGCTGCCGCTGATCGACTTGGTCGTGAGCCCCGACGATCCTGACCTCATTGTCGGCAGCACCGACCGGATCGTGCGGAGCACCGACGGCGGAAGAACCTGGCAGCCCATGGGGATCAAGCCGCTTGTCGCCGTTGCGTGGGATCAAGACGGTCCCGTCGGGGTAGCCCCGGACGGCACGGTCCTGAAGGCCGACGCGACCGGCCAGGACTGGCAGCCGATGGGCTCACTCGGTGGTTCGCCCGAAGCGCTCCAGGCACACGACGGGACCCTGTACGCCTGGGTGACCGACCACGGGCTCCTCACCTCCTCCGACGGGGGCGCGACCTGGACGATCCGGTACGCCGTGGGGAAAAACTCCGCTCGCTCTTCGTAGCGGCGGGGCTAGTCACCACCACGGCGACCACAGTCGTCGAACCTGCGAACCGGGAGATGAGACCGAAGCGCGCGCCCTTGCCCAGGCCCAGCGGGCACAGCAACGCATCTCCGCTGGCTGCCCGGACCTCATCTAAGGTGGTCGGCAGAGGCTGCCGCAGGGCTAGCGTCCCGACGGTGAGGACGACGGCCGCAGCGAGGAGCCCCAAGCTGACCACGCGGCGTGCGAGGACGGCCGCCGCCCAGCCGCACAGCGTCAAGGCGAAGACGCACCGTCGCGGCGGTCAGCCAGGTTGTAGAAGACCTTCGCCCGCTCCGCGCATGGTCAGCGGCAGCCGCAGACGCCCTCGGCTTGATGACCACCGAATCATCGAAACCGTGGGGAGTCACGATGCGTCGCTGTCGCGCTCGGACACTCAAACTTCTGATTTGGTATCTTTCGGGCAAGCCGCAACGTGTGCTGCATCGAATACTGCATGGACGTGTCGACAACTTCCTACTGTGAGGCTCGACTAACCCGGATCGGAAGGCAGGCCCCATGGAGACCACCAGGGCAGTCCAGGACTACCTCAAGGCGATCTATGCCCTGCAGACGGCGGGCGGGGCGGTGGTCAACGCCCGCCTCGCGCAGCGCCTCGGTGTCTCACCGCCGTCGGTCTCGGCGATGATCCGGCGGCTGGAGGTCGGGGCGTTGGTCAGGCGCTTGCCTTCGGGGGAGTTGGTGCTGACGGCGCTGGGTGAGGCGCAGGCGCTGCGGACGGTGCGCCGCCACCGATTGATCGAGACGCTTCTGTACCGGTGTCTCGGCGTGCCTTGGGACGAAGTGCACGACGAGGCCGAGGTCTTGGAGCATGCCGTCAGTGCCCGCCTCGAAGACCGCATCGCGGCAGCCTTGGGTCACCCGAGCCATGATCCTCACGGCGATCCCATCCCATCAACAGACGGCGTGCATGAGGAAGGCTGGCCGAGGCCGCTGGACTCCGCGCCGGAGGGGGCATCGGTCGTCGTCGAGCGCGTCTCCGATCGGAACGCGGATGTCTTGCGGCACCTGGCGGAAATCGGCGTCGGCCCGGGCACGATCTTGGGAGTCGAGCAGCGCATGCCGTTCGGCGGCCCGCTGTGGGTGCGGGTTGCAGGCGTGCGGCATGCGTTAGGTGATGTCTTGGTCGGCAGCATCTTCGGTTCGGTCCAAGACAAAGAGCTTGAGAACTCGGGAGCCATGGGGGCAATACCGGAGGGAGAAGACAGGTGTGCGTTCAACGCCGACACCGCTGCAGATCGCGCAGGTAGCCAACTATTGGCCGAGGTGCAGCTGTGAGTGGTGTGGCCAGAAGAAACTTCTTGCGGGCGCTGGGTGCCGCCGGGCTGGCCGGCGGGGCGGGAGTCCTCGCCGGCCGAGGGCCAGCCGTCGCCCAGGAAACGACCGTCCCCGGCTCGGCCAAGCACCATGCGGGCAACCAAGCCGCAGCCGCACATGGTGGTATGGGCACGGTCGGGACTGTCGACCATGTCCGCAACGGCTTTACCCCTCAGCAGCTGCTGACCGAGTTCGACCCTGGGGTGGTCTCCAAAGACGCGTCTGGCAGGACGGTGCGCGAGTACGAGTTCGTCGCGGTCAACAAGGACATCGAGGTGGCACCCGGTGTCTTCTTCCCCGCCTGGA
>JALZLF010000094.1 GCA_030858865.1 Actinomycetota bacterium
AGCGCAAGGAGATCCGAAGTCCGTACAGCGGCGAGGTTGTCGGCAGCGTCGCGGTGGCCACCACCGATCACGTCGGCAAAGCCGTGGACGCCGCCGCCGCAGCCCTACGCGCTGGGGCGCCGCCCCAGCACCAGCGGGCCGACGCGCTGGAGGCGGCCCGCAGGTTGGTCGCCGAGCGCGCGGACGACTTTGCCCGCGTCATCGCCGAGGAGTCGGGCAAACCGCTGACCACCGCGCGGGCGGAGGTGACCCGCTGCCAGGACACCCTGCTGTTCTCCGCGATCGAGGCGCGCAAGCTCGCGGGCAGCGTCGTGCCCTTCGAGGGCTCGCCGGCCGGCGCTGGCAAGCTCGGCTTCACGCTGTATCACCCCAAGGGCGTGGTCGCGGCGATCACGCCGTTCAACTTCCCCCTCAACCTGGTCACCCACAAGTTGGCGCCCGCCTTCGCCGCCGGCTGCCCGGTGGTGCTCAAGCCGGCCGGCGACACGCCGCTGACCGCCTTCCTGCTCGCCGAGGTGATGGTGGAGGCCGGATGGCCCGACGGATTCCTGTCGGTGCTCACCGGGGCCTCGTCGACCATCGGCCCGGCACTGACGGGCCGCCCGGAGGTCAAGATCATTTCGTTCACCGGCTCGACCGAGATCGGCCAGTCGCTGGAGCGCAGCAACCCCCACGCCGAGGTGCTCACCGAGCTGGGCAACAACACGCCGGTCATCGTCGACGCCTCGGCGGACCTGGAGTCGGCGGCCGCAAAGCTGGCCGCAACGGGTTACAGCTTCGCCGGCCAGTCCTGCATCTCCGCACAGCGCGTCTACGTCGTCTCCTCGGTCAAAGACACCTTCCTGGATCTGCTGGCGGCCGAGGTCGGCGACCTGTCGGTCGGTGATCCGCTTGACCCCGACACCGACGTCGGCCCGATGATCCGCCCCGACGACCGCGACCGGGTGCTGCGCTGGATCAACGAGGCGCAGGAGGCAGGGGCCAAAGTCGTGGTCGGCGGCGAAGTCAACGACGACGGCTGCCTGCAACCCACCGTGCTGGACGACGTGACGCCCGACATGAAGGTGTCCGCCGAGGAGATCTTCGGCCCCGTCCTGGCGGTGCAGGCCGTCGCCGACCTCGACGAGGCGATCCGGCTGGCCAACGACACTCACTACGGCCTGCAAGCCGGCATCTTCACCGGTGACCTCAACGCCGGCCTGCGCGCGGCCACCGAGCTGCAGTTCGGCGGGGTGACGATCAACGAGTCACCGACCTTCCGAGCCGACCAGCAGCCATACGGCGGCATGCGCGACTCCGGCAACACCCGCGAAGGCCCCGCCTGGGCGATCCATGACTACCTGGAAGAGACCGTCGTGGTGCTGCAGCTGGGCCCCGTTGGGGGCGCGGGCCCGATCGGCTCCGGCTCGTAAGGGGACGGTTCCATGGCCGCCGAGACTGGGGTGTACGCCCACGACGCGGTGCTCAAGGACGGCCGCACCGTCAGTATCCGGCCGATCCGACCGGCCGACAACGACTTGATGATGGACATGTGGCAGCGGCTGTCCGCCGAGACCATCCGCATGCGGTTCTTCGCGCCGAGGTCGATGACCGTCGAGCAGATGCGCTACTTCACCGAGGTTGACCAGCGCTACCGGGTGGCCTTCGTGGCCGAGACGGCCGGGCGCATCGTGGGCGTCAGCCGCTTCGACCGCCTGACCGAGGACCTGTCGACGGCGGAGTTCGCGGTGCTGGTCGAGGACTTCGAGCAGGGTCGCGGCATCGGTACCGCGCTGCTGCGCGCCCTGTTCGAGCCGGCCCGCGACCTCGGTGTCACCGGCTTCGTCGGCGACGTGCTGCGGTCCAACAACCGGATGTTGCACGTGCTGCGCGACGCCGGTCTGGAACCGGTGCTGCACAGCTACGGGTCCGTCGTGCACACAACCTTCCGCTCGACGTCGACCGAGGCCTTCCTGGCCACCGGCGACGAGCAGGACCGCCAGGCCGCCGTGGCTGCGCTGCACGCGGTGTTCTCGCCCTCCTCCATCGCCGTGGTGGGGGCGTCGCGCGATCCCCGCACCATCGGCGGCCTGGTCTTCGCCAACCTGCTGGCCGGCGGCTACGCCGGCCCGGTCTACCCGGTGAACCCCTCGGCGGCGCACGTCCAGTCCGTCGCGGCCTACGCCACGGTCGCCGACTGCCCGACGGTTCCGGAGATGGTGCTGGTGTGCGTGCCGGCAGCGCACGTCATCACCGTGGTCGAGCAGGCCGCCGAGCTGGGCACCAAGGCCGCGGTCATCATCTCGGCCGGCTTCAACGAGGCCGGACCCGAGGGGGCCACGCGCGAGCGCGAACTGATGCAGGTGGTGCGCTCGCGGGGCATCCGCGTCGTCGGGCCAAACTGCATGGGGGTGCTCAACGCCGGCGGCGACGTGCGCATGAACGGCACCTTCTCGCAGGTGTTCCCGCCACCGGGGCGGGTGGCGTTCTCGAGCCAGTCCGGCGCGCTCGGCCTGGCGATTCTGGCGGCGGCCCAGCGGCTGGGCCTGGGGCTGTCCAGCTTTGCCAGCATCGGCAACAAGGCGGACCTGTCGGGCAACGACCTGCTGCAGTACTGGGAGTCCGACGCGGCCACCGAGGTCATCCTGCTGTACCTGGAGTCGTTCGGGAATCCGCGCAAGTTCGGTCGCATCGCGCGGCGGATCGGCCGCAGCAAACCGATCGTGGCGGTCAAATCGGGCCGCAGCGCGGCCGGCGAGCGGGCGGCGTCATCGCACACCGGAGCTCTGGCCGCCGGCGACGTCGCGGTGGACGCGCTGTTCCGCCAGGCCGGCGTCATCCGCACCGACACCCTTGAGGAGATGTTCAACGTCGCCACGGTGCTGACCAACCAGCCTGTGCCCACCGGCGACCGCGTCGCCATCCTCACCAACGGCGGGGGGCCGGGCATCCTCGCGGCGGACGCCTGCGAGGCCAACGGCCTGGCGGTGCCGGAGCTGTCCGAGGCGACCCTGTCGCGGCTGGCCGAGTTCCTGCCGACCGAGGCCGGCATCCGCAACCCGGTCGACATGATCGCGTCGGCCTCGGCGGCCAACTACGGGCGCGCGATGCGGGCGCTGGCCGACGATCCGCAGGTCGACGTGCTGCTGGTGATCTTCATTCCGCCGGTGGTGACCCTGGCCGAGGACGTGGCACGCGAGATGGCAGCGGCGCGCACCGAGATCGACCCCGGCATTCCAGTCGTCAGCGTCTTCATGTCCGAGCGGGGCGTTCCAGAGGAGCTGGCCGAGGCGCGTATCCCGTCGTTCCGCTTCCCCGAAGGCGCCGCGCAGGCGCTCGGCTCGGTCGCCCGTTACGGCCGCTGGCGCACCAGGCCGCTGGGCAACGTCGTGGAGGTGCGCGACGCCGACGAGGCCGCGGCGCGCGCCGTCGTCGACGAGTCGTTGCCTTCAGGCGCCTCTTCAGCGTGGCTGGACGCGACGCAGGCTGAACGGCTGCTGGCGGCCTTCGGCATCACCACCGCCCGCGCACAGGTCGTTCACACCCCCGAGGAGGCTGCCGCCGTACAGGCCGAGATCGGCGGACCGGTCGCGGTCAAGGCGGCCGCGCCGATCCACAAGACCGAGCTCGGCGGGGTGCGGCTAGGGCTGGCACGCCCCGAACAGGTGGCCGACGCGGTGCGGCAGATCTCAGCCGACCTGGAGGCGGCCCAGCACGGCCTCGTCGATGCGGGATTTCTCGTCCAGGAGATGGTCGGTGACGGCGTCGAGATGGTCGTGGGCGTCAGCCACGACTCGTCCTTCGGCCCGATCCTGCTGGTCGGCATGGGCGGAACGCTCGTCGAGCTGCTCTCCGACGTGGCGGTGCGCATCCACCCGCTGACCGACGTCGATGTCGACGACATGCTCACCAGCCTGCGTGGCTACCCGCTACTGACCGGCTACCGCGGATCGCCGCCGGTCGACATCGCCGCACTCAAGGCCCTGCTGTTCCGCGTCTCGGCGATGATCGAGGCGGTACCCGAGGTCGACGAGGCCGACCTCAACCCGGTCTTCGTCCGCCGGCGCGGGATCGCCGCGGTCGACGCTCGCATCAAGCTGTCGCGCGAGCACGCCCGCCCGCGCCGGTAGCTGCGCTGGGATCGTGAGGTTTCGCCCGGATACCTCCGCCGCCGGGCTGGGTGCACGAGCGGACACCCACGTCCGAACCCGCACCCAACCGCCGGCCGCGCAGACGCCTGCAGCGCTCCTGCGGCGCTACGGCCGCTTGCGGTGGCGGGGCTTGGCCACGGTTTCAGCGCCGCTGTCCCACTCCGCCCAGTCCGACCACTCCTCAACCTCTTCGCCCGTGGGGTCCTCGGCCTCCGCACGGTCCAAGGCGTCGGCATCGTCAGGCAGCTCGAACAAGGTGAGCAGGCCGTCGTCGGCGTCGAAGCAGACCATCGCCGCCCGGGACCAACAGCCGTCCTCGTCGGGCAGCCAGGCCACCGCGCAGGGTGTTGAGTCCAGGAACGCCCGGGTGAGGATCGCACCCGGGGATCGCTCCCAGATGGACTGCAGCTCGTCGGCGAACAACGCCACACCGTCACCGGCCCGGTCCGGGCAGTCGATCTCGGGATGGACCAGCGCCAGCAGCGAGTCCAGATCCCGAGCGTTGAAGCCCTCGACGAACTCGTCACGCAACGACTCGAGGTCGTCGGAACCCGTGCCCGACCATTCGGGGACCGGGCTGTCGCCGTCGTCGGTGTCGACCTCGTCATCCAGGTCGATGAAACGCAGGCCTTCCTCGGTCGGAGCTCCGGTCATGGTCCACCTCCCGACCCTGAGCATCGCCCACCGCACGCTGCGTGCCAAGACCCGACTTTTGGAGCAATCGTTGCGACACCAAGGCCAGCCCCGGCAAGGGCCTAGCATGTGGGCTTGTCATGAGCGACTTTCTTGCCCACCTGCAGCGCCGCGTCCTCGTCTTCGACGGGGCCCTCGGCACGTCCATCCAGTCGCGGGACCTGGACCCTCAGGACTTCGACGATCTCGACGGTTGCAATGAGATCCTGGTCCGCACCCGCCCCGACGTCATCGGCGAGATCCACGCGGAGTTCCTGTCGGTTGGCTGCGACGCGGTGGAGACCGACACGTTCGGCGGCGCACCGTGGGTGCTGGCCGAGTACGGCCTTGCCGACGAGACCGAGTCGCTGGCAGCCGCAGCCGCAGGGATCGCCCGCGAAGCCTGCGACGCTGTCACCACGCCCGAGCGACCCCGATGGGTGGTCGGCTCCATCGGCCCTGGCACGCGCAGCCCGACCCTGTCGCTGGGCAACAACCCGACCAAGGCTGACTTCATCGACTACGACACCATGGTCGCGGGATATCTGCGGCAGGTCCGCGGCATGGTGGCCGGCGGCGCCGACGTGCTGCTGGTGGAGACGGTGTTCGACCTGCTGCAGGCCAAGGCGGCGCTGTGGGCCTGCCACGAGGGTATGGCCGCCGAGGGCCGCACCCTTCCGCTGCTGGTGTCGGTCACCATCGAAAAGGACATCAACACCATGCTGCTGGGCAGCGAAGTCGGCGCCGCGCTGGTGGCGCTTGACCCGCTGGGCGTGGACGTGATCGGCCTGAACTGCGCGACGGGTCCCGAGGACATGCGCGAACAGGTCCGCTCCCTCAGCCGCACCTCTCGGTTGCCGATCAGCGTCATTCCCAACGCCGGCATCCCGTCGATGGTCGACGGCGGGGCGTCGTACCCGTTGACGCCCGAGGCGCTGGCCGCCGCGCATCACGAGTTCGTTCGCGACTTCGGTGTGCAGCTGGTCGGTGGCTGCTGCGGCACCACGCCGGCGCACCTCGACGCGGTCGTGCGGGCGTTGGCCGACCTGCGGCCGGCGCCGCGCGAACCGGAGTTCGAGCCGTCGCTGACCTCGCTGTACGCGCCGGTGCCGCTGGAGCAGGACCTGTCGTTCCTCGTCGTCGGTGAACGGCTCAACGCCAACGGGTCGCGCAAGTTCCGCGACCTGCTGCTGGACGAGGACTGGGAGGCCATGACCCAGATGGCCCGCGCCCAGGTGCGCGAGGGTGCCCACACCCTTGACGTGTGCGTCGATTACGTCGGCCGGGACGGCGTGGCGGACATGGTCCAGGTCATCGACCGGCTGGCGACCCAGTCGACGTTGCCGCTGATGATCGACTCCACCGAGATGGCCGTGGTGTCGGCTGCTCTGCGCCGCATCGGCAGCCGCGCGGTCATCAACTCGGTCAACCTTGAGGACGGCCGGCGCAAGACCGACGTGCTGCTGCCGATGGCCAAGCAGTTCGGGGCCGCCGTGGTGGTGCTGGCCATCGACGAGGAGGGTCAGGCCCGCACCGCCGACCGCAAGGTCGAGGTGTGCAAGCGGATCGCCGCGCTGGCGACCGACGAGTTCGGGCTGTCGGCCTCCGACCTGATCTTCGACACCCTCACCTTCCCGCTGGGGTCCGGTCAGGAGGATCTGCGCCGCGACGGTCTCGCAACCTTGGAGGCGATCGAGCGGGTCAAGGCCGAGATCCCCGGCTGCCACACCATCCTCGGCGTGTCCAACGTGTCGTTTGGACTGTCACCGGCGGCACGCCAGGCGCTCAACTCGGTGTTCTTGCACATGGCCGTCGAGCGGGGGCTTGACGCCGCCATCGTCAATCCCGCCAAGATCCTGCCGCTCCACCAGATCGACGACGAGATGCGCCAGGTGTGCACCGACCTCGTCAACGACCGCCGCGTCGGGGCAGGCGGCTCCACCCGCACCGAATACGACCCGTTGTCCGAGCTGATGCGCCTGTTCGAGGGCGCCACCGAGTCGCGGGCCTCGCATGCCGACCTCGCGGCACTGCCGCTGACCGAACGTTTGCAGCGCAGGATCATCGACGGTGACCGCGACGGGCTGGACGACGATCTGGATGCCGCGATGGCCGATGGCGTGGCCCCCTTGGACATCATCAACGTCCACCTGCTGGCCGGGATGAAGATCGTCGGCGAGCTGTTCGGTTCCGGGCAGATGCAGCTGCCGTTCGTGCTGCAGTCCGCCGAGTGCATGAAGGCCGCGGTGGCGCACCTTGAGCGATTCATGGAGCGTGCCGACGACTCAGGCAAGGCCAAAGTCGTGCTGGCCACGGTCAAGGGCGACGTGCACGACATCGGCAAGAACCTGGTCGACATCATCCTGACCAACAACGGCTACGAGGTCCGCAACCTCGGCATCAAGCAGCCGATCGACGCCATCGTCGCTGCCGCCGAGGACTTCAAAGCCGACGCGATCGGCCTGTCCGGGCTCCTGGTCAAGTCGACTGTGGTCATGCGTGACGACCTCGAGGAGCTCAACCGCCGAGGGCTGGCCCGCTATCCAGTGCTGCTGGGTGGCGCCGCGCTGACCCGCGCCTACGTCGAGGTCGACCTGCGTCAGCTGTATGAGGGCCCGCTGTTCTACTGCCGTGATGCGTTCGCCGGATTGCACACCATGGACGAGGTGGCGGCGCGCAAGGCCGACGGGCGCCTGGGGACCGGCGACGACTGGGGTCGCAAGGTCGGCGAGCGCGCGGTTCGCACGGCCGGTCCTGCCAACAGCCGTCCCGCCGACGCTTCTGGCCCCACCATCGTTGGCCAACGCTCGGATGTGGCCACCGACGTGCCCGTGCCGACGCCGCCGTTCTGGGGGTCGCGGGTGGTACGCGGCGTGCCGCTGGACGATGTCGCCGCGCTGCTCAACAAGCGGGCCCTGTTCCGGAGCCAGTGGGGTTTCGGCCGTGAGGACATCCCGGCCGGCGAGGCCGCCCTCCGCCAGATGCTGGCGATGGCCCGTGCGGAGTCCCTGCTGACCCCGATGGCGGTCTACGGCTACTTCTCCTGCTCCAGCGACGGCAACGACGTGATCGTGTACGAAGCACCGAACTCCGACACCATCGCCGTGCGGTTCAGCTTCCCGCGCCAGACCCGCGGTCGCCTCCTTTCCATCGCTGACTTCTTCCGCCCTCTGGACTCGGGCGAACGAGACGTGATCGCCTTCCACTGCGTCACCATGGGCTCGCGGGTCTCGGAACGGGCCGCGCAGCTGTTCGCCGACAACCACTACACCGATTACCTGTACCTGCACGGGTTCGGGGTGGAGATGGCCGAGGCCATGGCCGAGCTGTGGCACGGGCGCATCCGCAGCGAGCTGGGAATCGACGCCGGGGACGCCCACACGCCCGAGGAGCTGTTCCGTCAGGGCTACCGGGGATCGCGCTACTCGTTCGGGTACGCGGCCTGTCCCGATCTGGAGGCCCGCAAGCCCCTGTTCGACCTCATCGACCCGACCCGGATCGGATTGGAGCTGTCCGAGGAGTTCCAGCTGCACCCCGAGCAGTCCACCGACGCGCTGATCGTCCACCACCCCGAGGCCAAGTACTTCAACGCCCGCTGAGTGGGAGGTGACCGTGCACTGGCCGCAGGTCAGAAGGGGAAGGCTCGCGGGATGAGGGTGAGGCACAGGACGACGCAGGTGAGGTTGAGCGGGATGCCAAGCCGGGTGTAGTCGCTGAACTTATAGCCGCCGAGGCCGTAGACCATCATGTTGGTCTGGTAGCCGATGGGGGTCAGGAACGACAGGCTGGCCCCCAGTGTCACCGCGATGACGAACGGCCGGGGGTCGGCCCCCACGGTGGTCGCCGTGGCAACCGCGATCGGAAACAGCAGCGCCGCCGCGGCATTGTTGGAGATGAGCTCGGTCAAGGCCATGGTGGCCAGCAGCACCCCCGCAAGTGCGCCGATCGTGCCCAAGGGTCGCAGACCGGCCACGAGCAGGCCCGCGATGACTTCGCCCAGCCCGCTCTGGGTGACGGCGGCGCCCAAGCCGAACGCCGACGCGATCAGCACCAGGATGTCGAGGTCCAGCGCGTTGCGCGCCTGCCGCAAGGTCAGCACCTTGGTACCGATGAGGACGAATGCGGCCAGCAACGACGCTTGTAGCAGCGGGATGATCTCGAAGGCGGTGAGGGCGACGAAAGCCAGCAGCACGCTGACGACCACCGCCGCTTTGCGCGGCTGCGTCGGCGGGATTCCGCCCAAGGGTGCGACCACCAAGAAGTCCCGGGAGTCGCGCCAGCGGTCGCGGAACTGCTCGTCGGCCAGAACCAGCAACGTGTCGCCCAGACGCAGGCGGATGTCGCCCAGCTTGCCCTCCAGCCGCGCGCCGGAGCGGTGGATCCCCAGCACGGCGGCGCGGTAGCGGCCGCGGAAGCCGATCTCGGACAGCGTGCGCCCTGCCAGTGCGGACTCGGCACCGACCACGACCTCGTAGAACGCGTGGCCCTTGCCGTCCAGCCGTGACAGCTGGCGCTGCTCGGCTGAGACCAGCCCGCGTTGGCGTTGCAGGTCCACGATGGTGTCGACACGACCGACGAACGACAGGATGTCGCCGCCCAGCAGCGCCTCCTCGGGAGCCACCGGAGCGATGACCTCGCCATTCCGCTCCACCTGCACCAGGTAGACGGCCTGGAGATTGCGCAGTCCGCCTGCCTCGACGGACACCCCATCCAGCGGGCCCTGCGGTGTCACGCTCATCGCGACGCTGAACTGGCGAACCTCGTCGGAGATCGTTCGGGTCACCGTCCCCCGGTTGGGCAGGACCACCTGCGCCAGCAGCACCAGCACCGCGGTGCCGGCCAGGGCGATCGGCAAGCCGACTGGCGTGAGCTCGAACAACCGCAGCGGCTCCATCCCCGCGTCGCGCAGCAGGCCCGAGACCGTGAGGTTGGTCGACGTGCCGATGGCGGTGACGATTCCGCCGAGCACGGCTGCATAGCTGACGGGGATGAGGAAGTGCGACACCGCCATCTGCCGCCGACTGGTCATCTCGATCACCGGCGGGACGCTCATGGCGACCAGGGTGGTGTTGTTGAGAAAACCCGAGAACAGGGTGATCGGGAACAGCAGCCGGGCCAGCAGCGGGCGCCCCGTGGAGCGACCGAACAGCCCGGCGACCACTGGATCCAGAATGCCGGCCACGTCGACGGCCCGCGCCAGCACCAGCAGCGCGCCCACCACGATGGGCGCCTCGTTGGAGAATCCCGACAGCGCCTGCTCCCCGTCGATGACTCCCAGCAGCAGCAACGCCACCACGGCGCCGAGGACTGCGATGGCCGGTGGCACGA
>JALZLF010000113.1 GCA_030858865.1 Actinomycetota bacterium
GGCCACTGACGCACACGGAACGCCGACCAGCCTCGCGCACCGTGCGAGGCTGTGGCCCGGGAGGCGGCGGCGGTGACGCGCGCCGTCCGGCGTGATGCGCTTCCCACGACCGCTGCGGTGCGACGAGAGGCCGAGGCCGCGCGGGGCCGACCTTGCTCAACGCCCCAACGGCGCAGCCGCACCACATCGGTTCGCCATGCCAGGGCGATGCGGGGCCAACCGGCGCCCGCGCACCAGCGGGCGAACGCGACAGCGCCGCGGCGGCTGGCGGCCCAGACCGCCGACAGCGCGAGACCGACGGCGGACAACACGGGTCCCAGGCGTTGGCGCAGGCTGGGATCGTCACCGGATGGTGACGGTTGCGGTCGATCGTCGGAGGACATGCCGGGGGGTTCTTCCTAGCGGATGAAGACAGCCCATTGTCTCAGAGCGAGCGCAGGATCGCAGGAGGCGAACTCGTCCGTTCTGCCAGGTGGCCCCAAGTCTCTGCCAGGTGGGCCCAAGTCGCGGCTAGGCTGCGACGCCAATGACCGAGCGGCTGGAACGGCTCATCAACCTCGTCATCGCCCTGCGCGAGACGCGCCGGCCCATGCCCGCCGAACAGGTCCGTCAACGCGTCGCCGGCTACGGCCAGTCGGAGGCCGACGCGTTCCGTCGCATGTTCGAGCGCGACAAGGCCGACCTGCGCGATCTCGGCGTGCCCATCGAGACGGCGCCGCTGGACCGCTGGGACGACCGCAAGGGCTACCGGATCGACCCCCGCCGCTACGACCTGCCGCCGATGCGCCTTGAGCCCGACGAGCTGGGCGCCCTGGCGGTGGCGGTGCAGGCCACGGGAATGGTCGACGAGGCCGGGGCCGGCCTGCTCAAACTGCGGGTGGACGCCGGCGACCCGGCGGTCGGACCCGCCGCGCCGGATCCGCGTCTCGGGATCGCGCTGGACGCTCCGCACCGCGACGTGCTGGTCGCCGCCCAGCTCAGCCGCACCAGCGTGCGCTTCAGCTACCGGGCGGCCGGACATCCACTCGACCGCGAAGCGGCAGTGCGGACCGTCGACCCGCACGCGCTGGTGCACCGGCGTGGCCGTTGGTACCTGGTCGGCCGGGACCACGACCGCGACGAGCGCCGGGCCTTCCGGCTGGACCGCATCGACGGCAAGGTCCGCACGATCGGCGATCCCGGCTCGTTCGCAACGCCAGACGACGACGTCGGCGTTGACGACGTCGTGCCGGGGCAACGCGGCGACACTCCCGCGACCGCCGAGGTGCTGGCGTCCCCGGAGGTGGCGTGGCAGGTCGCACGGCGGGCTCGTGGCGGCGGCTCGCCCGCCGACGGCGGCTGGACACGCTTCACGGTCAGCGCCGTGGATCCTGACGCGTTCGCGTTCTGGGCGCTGGAGTTCGGCCCTGAGCTGGAGGTCGTGGGGCCGCCGCAGCTGCGCGCGGCGGTTGTGGCGCGGCTGCGCGGCCTGGTGGAAGGCGGCGGGTGAGCCGGCCAGCGCCGACGCTGGCGCGCCTCGAGCGGATCCTGACGATGGTGCCGTGGCTGCTGGCCAACCCCGGCGTCTCGGTCACCGAGGTCGGCGAACGCTTCGGGGTGTCGCGCTCCGAGCTCGCCGACGACCTGGACATCCTCGGCTACTGCGGGCTGCCCGGCTATGGCGGCGGCGACCTGGTGGAAGCGTGGCTGGTCGGCGACCGGGTGACGGTGCGCATGGCCGACTTCTTCTCTCGCCCGTTGCGGCTCAGCCTGCGCGAGGCCGTGACCCTGCTGCTGGCCGCTCGCGCGCTGGGCAGCGTCGAGGGCCTGGCGGAGTCCGACGCCCTGCGACGGGCCGTCGACAAGCTGCAGACGACGCTGCTCGGTGGCCAGGGGGCCAACGTCGCGGTGGACCTGTCAGCGCCCGGCGACGAGCTGCTGGGAGTCCTGCGGGACGCCGTCAACGACGGCGAGGTCGTCCGCCTGATTTACCGGTCGGCCTCGAAGGCCCAGACCACTGAGCGCGACGTCGAACCCTGGGCGGTCGTCGGCTCCGGGGGCTCGTGGTACCTGCAGGGATGGTGCCGGCTGGCCACCGCCCCCCGGGACTTCCGGCTCGACCGCATCCGTTCGCTGGAGCCGACGGGGGAGCGGGTCACCGGCCAGCGCAACGGGGGCGGGCCGCCCGTGTACCAGCCGTCGCCTGACGACATCGAGGTTGTGCTGGACCTGGCGCCCAGCGCGTCGTGGGTCGCCGAGTGGCTGGTGATCGACGAGGTCGGAACCCACGACGGCCTGCGCCGCGTCCGTCTGCGCACCGCCAACCTCGACTGGGTGGCACGCCTGGTCGTGCGGCTGGGGGGCGCGGCCAGCGTGGTCACACCAGCGGCAGTGACCAGTCGCGCCGTCGAACTGGCCACCGCGACGTTGCGGCGTTACGAGGGTTGAGCTCCCGAGAGGAAAACTTCGACCAGGTGGCTCAGCGTGTGCATGGGGCGCGAAAAGTTACCGTTGGCAAAGAGGTCAAGCCCAGGGTGTCGTCGTCCGACGAAATGGAGGTCGGAACAGACGTCGCAGGTCGCTGAAGGAAAGTGGCCGGCACTCAGGAGGGCGCAGACCATGACCACCATCAAGGCGACATGCCCGAGCTGTGGCGAAGTGGGCCTCACGCCCGACGAGATCGAACTGCGGGTGTCCGAGCACGGGGCAGCGGCTTCCTACTACGCATTCACCTGTCCGTCCTGCCAGATCGTCGTGCGCAAACCGGCCGACGAGCGCGTGGTGCGGCTACTGGTCTCCGGTGGCGTTCCGGTGCTGCAGCTGGATCCGCCGGCGGCTCCCCCTCGACAGCTGGGCGAGCGCTTCGACGGCCCTCCGCTGACCCACGACGACCTGCTGGACTTCCATACCTTGCTGCAGGGCGACGCCTGGTTCTCGCAGGTGCTCGCGATCACCAAGCGACGGGAAGCCGCTCACTAGTCGCAGGTCGCCGGGCCGGCGACCGCTAGCATCCGGCGGGTGTCCACCTTCGCCATCCTGTCCCTGGCTCTGCTGGTGGTCATCGTCGGCGCGGTGGCGGTGGTCGCCCGGCAGCTGTGGCAGACGCTGCGATCCACGCTGAACGCGCTGCGGATCGCCGGCGAGCGCCTGCGGCCGCTGGCTTCCGAGCTGCAAGCCGAGTTGGCTGTCACCACGGTGGAGAGCGAGGCGCTACGAACCAGCGTCGACGGGCTGCGACAGCCCCGCCTGCGCCGGCGTCCGTCGCTCAACCAACTGCGAGGGACGAAGCGGACAAGCCGCTGGCCACGCCGGCGCTGACCCATCTGCTTGTTGCTGCTGATCCGAACCCTCCAGGACGTACACTCGTCCCTCTACCACCCACTTCGGGAGGCACCATGCCTAACCTCGGCGGCCCTGAGCTCATCATCGTCCTGCTGATCTTCGTGCTGCTGTTCGGCGCGAAGAAGCTGCCGGATCTCGGCAGCTCGGTGGGCAAGAGCATCAAGAACTTCAAGAAGGGCGTCGGCGAGGGTCGCACCAACGAGGACGAAGACGCTTCCGGCGAGCGGGTCGACACCCCGCCGGCGACGCAGTCCTCGCGCGACCTTCAGTAACGCCCTGCGGCGTATCAGCCGATGACGACGACGGCCACGCCTCCCGCGGGAGGCCCTGCTGGAGACACCTCCGACGTCGGGGCCTACGCCGGCGAGGAGATGAGCCTCGTCGAGCATCTGCGCGAGCTGCGCTCGCGCCTGGTCAAGTCGGTGGTGGCGATTGTCGTCGGTCTCGCGGTCGGCTTCGTCTTCCGCGAACCGGTACTCAACCTGCTGCGCGAGCCGTACTGCGACCTGCCGATCCGACTGCGCGGCGACTTCGCCGGGACGGGCGAGTGCACGCTGCTGGCCCTGCGGGTGATGGACGCCTTCTTCGTCAGTCTCAAAGCCGCCGCGATCGTCGCCGTGGTGCTGGCCGCGCCCGTCGTCTGCTACCAGCTGTGGCGGTTCATCACGCCGGGCCTGCGCCCGGTGGAACGCCGCTACGCGCTGCCGTTCATCTTCATCACCCAGATTCTGTTCGCCTCCGGAGCGGTGTTCAGCTACTTCTTGATCCCGCGAGCCCTTGGGTTCCTGCTCGCGTTCGCCGGGGACAACATCACCACGGCGCTGTCGGCCAGCGAGTATCTGACGTTCATCCTGCACACGATGCTGGCCTTCGGGATCGCCTTCGAGTTCCCCGTGGTCTTGGTGATCCTGTCGTTGATGGGGGTCATCGGTTCGGCCGGGATGCGCAAGTACCGTCGCCATGCGCTGTTCGGGGTGTTCCTTGCCGCCGCCATGATCACTCCCACCCAGGACCCCGCCACGATGGCGTTCATGGCCGCGCCGCTGGTCGTGTTCTACGAAGGCAGCATCGTGGCGGCGCGACTCATCGAGCGCAGGCGGGGTGCCCGGGAGGCCGTGGAGGCCGTTGACAGCTGAGCTCGACGCCTTCGCCGGCGTCTACGGCTTCGCCCTCGACGACTTCCAGACCGCGGGCATCAAGGCCCTTCTGGCCGGTCGCTCGACGCTGGTGGCGGCGCCGACGGGTGCCGGCAAGACCGTGGTCGGTGAGTTCGCGGTGTGGCAGGCGCTGCGGCAGGGCGGCAAGTGCTTCTACACCACGCCGATCAAGGCGCTGTCCAACCAGAAGTTCAACGACCTGATGGCCCGTCATGGTCCTGATGCCGTGGGGCTGCTGACCGGCGACAACGTGGTCAACGGCGACGCGCCGGTGGTGGTCATGACCACCGAGGTGCTGCGCAACATGTTGTACGAGGGCTCCTCGGCGCTGCGCGGCCTACAGTCGGTCGTTTTGGACGAGGTGCACTACCTGGCCGACCGCGAGCGCGGGGCGGTGTGGGAGGAGGTGATCATTCAGCTTCCCGCCGACGTGCAGCTGGCCTGCCTTTCGGCAACGGTCAGCAACGCCGAGGAGTTCGGCGAATGGTTGGGCAGGGTGAGGGCGAGCGCGCCGCGCTCGCCGGCGGGTGACAGGGAGGCGTCCGGGGCGTGTGACGTGGTGATCTCCGAACGGCGCCCCGTGCCACTGGAGCACCACTACGCCGTCAACGACCGCATCCACTCGGTCTTCAGCTCCGGCGGCAAGAAGGCCGGGTCGTCGGACTCGGCCATGGCGCGCTCCGAGGCCGCCAGGCAGGCGCTGTCGGGCGTGCCCAACCCCGAGCTGCTGATGCTGGAGCGCAACGCCGGCAAATCCAACCGGGTGTCCCGGCGCGGGCGCTATCAGCCCTCCGGGGTCCGCCTGCGCCCGCCACGCCGCAGCGACATCGTCGGCGAGCTGCGTCGGCGCAAGTGGCTGCCTGCCATCTACTTCTTGTTCAGCCGTGCGGGCTGCGATGCCGCCGTCGAGCAGCTGATGACCGACGGGGTCCGCCTGACCACCGACGACGAGCAGGGGCGCATCCGCGACCTGGTCGACGAGCGGACCGCCGAGCTGCCCACCGAGGATCTGGAGGTGCTCGGCTACGGATCGTGGGCCGCCGCCCTCGAGCGCGGCGTCGCCGCCCATCACGCTGGACTGGTGCCGGTCTTCAAGGAGACCGTGGAGGCGCTGTTCGTGCGCAACCTCGTCAAGGTGTGCTTCGCCACCGAGACGCTGGCGCTGGGCATCAACATGCCTGCCCGCACGGTCGTGATCGAGCGGTTGGAGAAGTGGAACGGCCAGCGCCACGAGCTGCTCACCCCTGGCCAGTTCACGCAGCTGACCGGCCGCGCGGGACGCCGGGGGCTGGACCCTCGCGGCCACGCTGTCGTGCTGTACCAGCGCGACATCGACTTCGTCACCGTTGCCTCACTGGTGGGGCGGCGCACCGAGCCGCTGCGCTCGTCGTTCGTGCCCTCCTACAACATGGCCGTCAACCTGCTGCGCAGCCGCGACCGCGCCGACGCCGAGTCGCTGCTGGCGCGGTCGTTCGCCCAGTATCAAACCGACCAGCGGGTGGCCGGCGAGGAGCGCCGCATCGCCCAGAACCGCGAGGCGCTGGCGGGCTACGCCGAGCACAACCTGCATTCCGAGGTTGGCGACTTCGCCGAGTACTGGGCCCTGCGCCGCGAGCAGTCGCAGCTGGAGTCGGCTGGGGCGCGCGACCGACGCCATCTGCGCGGGGAAGCCGTCGTGGCCGCGCTGGGTCGGCTGCTCGAGGGCGACGTCGTGATGCTGCCGCGCGGTGGCGGCAAGCCGGCGATGGCCGCCATCGTCGGCACGTCGCGCTCGTCGTCGGGAACTCCGCTGGCCAGCGTGGTCACCCTCGACGGCCGGCTGCGGCGTCTCGGGCCGCGCGAGTTCGACGACCCGCCGGGGAAGGTCGGCTGGGTGCGGTTGCCGCCCGCAGGCAACCCCCGGCAGGACCGCTACCGCCGCGCCGTGGTCGACCAGCTGCGCGGCGTCGAGGTGCCCGCGGCAGCGCCGTCGCCGCGCAAGGTCCGCCCCGACCCGGATACAACGGCTCGCCTGGAACAGGTACGCACCGCCGTGCGCGCCCACCCGGTGCATCACGATCCCGGTCTGGCCGACCTCGAGCGCTGGGCACGACGTAGCGACGATCTTCGCGCCGACACCGAGCGGCTCGAGCGCTCGGTGCGCCGGCGCACCGGATCGCTGGTGCGCGAGTTCGATCGCATCCTGGATGTCCTCGGCGACCTCGGCTATCTCGCCGGCCCCGCCGACCACCCGTCGCCGACGGCGGCCGGAGCGGTGCTGGCCGGGTTGTACGCCGAGACCGACCTGGTGCTGGCCGAGTCCTTGCGGCGGGGCTGCCTGGATGACCTCGACGCGCCGGACCTGGCCGCTGTGGTCAGCGCTTTCAGCCACGAGAACCGGCTCAAGGAGCCGCCACCGGTGCGCTGGCCCAGCGCCGCGGTGCGCGACGCGATCACGTCGGTGGCGGTGGTCTGGCAGGAGGTGGCGAAGCGCGAGGAGGACGCCGCGCTACCGACCACCCGGCCACCGGATCCTGGCATCGCCGACGTGGTGTGGCGCTGGGCGGCCGGCGCGGACCTCGAGGACGCGCTGGGCGGCTCGGAGCTGACCGCCGGCGACTTCGTTCGCGGCGTCAAGCAGGTTGCCGACCTGCTACGCCAGCTGCGCGACGTCGCCCCGGGGGCGGTGGCCGACACCGCACACGCCGCCGCCAGGGCCATCGTGCGTGGCGTGGTGGCCTACAGCGGCGTGTAGCGTCGGTGTCGATGAGCAGCCCTTTCGGTCCGGCACGGCTGATCGTCAATCCCCGAGCCGGCAACGGGGTGGTTGGCAGGACGTTGCCGAGGCTGTGCGCCGCCCTGGACACTCGCGGCTTCGACTACGACGTGGTGCAGACCCGTGCGCCCGGCGACGCCACCGGTGTCGCGCGGGCGGCGTTGGACTCCGGGATGCGCTACCTCGTCGCGGTGGGGGGCGACGGCACCGTCCTGGAGGTCGTCAACGGCATGGTGGACGGGAACGGGGCCGTCGCCGGCGACGCGGTGCTCGGCGTCGCCGGAGCTGGCAGCGGCTGTGACTTCATCCGCACCTTCGGGCTGGACCGCGACCCCGAGACGACCGCTCGACATTTGACCAGCGACCATGTGATGCCCGTGGATCTGGGGGTCGCCACCTACGTCGCCCACGATGGCAAGCCGGGGCGTCGGTTGTTCGCCAACGTCGCCGAGGTCGGCTACGGCGCGGAGGTGGTGCGGCGCGCCTCGCGCCTGCCGCGCCTCCTCGGACGGGTCCGCTACCTGCTCGCCATCTATGCCACGCTGGCCACGATGGATCGCCAGGAGACCACGGTGACGACCTCGCAGGGCGACATCACGGTGCCGGTGGTCGAGCTGGTCGTCGCCAACGGCCAGTTCTTCGGCGGCGGCATGAAGGTCGCGCCACGCGCGTTGCCCGATGATGGGCGCTACAACGTGCAGATCTTCACCGGCCAGCGCAGCCAGGTGTTCCTGATGACCCAGCGGATCTACCGCGGTGAGCACCTGCCGCATCCCGACATCCGCGAGTTCCAGTCCGCGACGGTGTCGCTGGCACCCGACCGCCCGATGCTGGTCGAGGCCGACGGGGAGGTGCTGGGGACCACGCCGGCCAGCTTCTCGCTGCTGGAGCGGGTCGTGCGCCTCAAGATCTGACTCGGCGGGACCGTAGACTTTGCGGCGATGACCACTGACACCTCCGCTCTGCATCGCGCCGAGCAGGCGATGCACGCTGCCGGCATCGACGCCCTGCTGCTCGGCCCTGGCGCCGACCTTCGCTACCTCACCGGCTACCTGGCCCTTCCGCTGGAACGGCTCACGCTGCTCGTTGCGCGTGCCGACGGCGTCCACCACCTGGTGGTGCCGACCCTGGAGCGCCCTCGGGCCGAGGCCGCCGGCCTGCCCGACGGGTTGCGGCTGCACGACGTCGGCGAGACCGACGACCCGTACGCGGTGGTGGCGCGCTGCTTGAACGGCGCGGCCGGCCGGCTGGGCGCCGGTGACCAGCTGTGGTCGATGTTCCTGCTGGAGCTGCAACAGGCTGTGCCAGGCGCGAGCTGGTCGCGCGCCTCGGCGGTGATGCGCGAGCTGCGTATGCGCAAGACCCCCGACGAGGTCGCGGCCCTGCGCCGGGCCGGCCGGGCGATCGACCGGGTCCACGCCCAGATCCCGGGACTGCTCGAGAGCGGCCGCACCGAGGTCGAGGTCGGCCGCGGCATCGCCGAGGCGATCCTTGCCGAGGGCCACAGCGCCGTGGATTTCGTCATCGTCGGGTCCGGCCCGAACGGCGCCTCGCCGCACCATGAGACCAGCGACCGGCTGCTCGCCGACGGCGACGGCATCGTCATCGACATCGGCGGCACGCTGGACGCCTACCACTCGGACTGCACCCGCAACTATCTGCTCGGCAGCCCGCCAGAGGGCTACGCCAAGGCCCACGCCGCCCTCCAGGAAGCCCAGGCCGCCGCCTGCGACGCAGTGCGTCCCGGGGTTCCGGCGGCGTCGGTGGACGCGGCCGCCCGCAACGTGCTGACTCAGGCGGGATACGGCGAGTTCTTCGTGCACCGCACCGGCCACGGCATCGGCCTGGACGGTCACGAGGACCCATACATCCTCGCCGGCAACGAGCTGGCCTTGGAGCCCGGCATGGCCTTCTCCATCGAGCCCGGCGTCTACCTGCCGGGCCGCTTCGGGATGCGCATCGAGGACATCGTGGTCGTCACCGACGACGGCCTCGAGCGGCTGAACCGCGGCGACCGTGCCGTGGTGACGGTATGAGACGGGGGCCGCGGCGGCGATGACGATCACGCGCCTGGAACCCGAGCAACGCGACCTGCTCGAGGTCGTGCGCGCGATCGCCGACCGCGAGGTGGCCCCCCGCGCCGACGAGGCTGAACGCGCGGCCGCGTTCCCCGCCGAGCTCGTGCGCCAGCTGGCCGGCATGGACCTGTTGGGCCTGCCCTTCGACCCGGAGCACGGCGGCGGCGGGCAGCCGCACACCGTGTACCTGCGGGTCGTCGAGGAGCTGTCCCGTGCCTTCTTGACCGTCGGGCTCAGCCTGTCGGTGCACACACTGGCCACGTGGGCGGTGGCGACCTACGCCACCGACGAGGTCCGCAAAGAATGGCTGCCCGGGATGACGTCGGGCGAGCTGCTCGGCGCCTACTCGCTGTCCGAGCCGGGCAGCGGGTCCGACGCCGCCGCCCTGGTCACCCGCGCGCAACGCTCCGGCGACAGCTACGTCCTCAACGGCACCAAGGCGTGGGTGACCCACGCCGGGATCGCCGACTTCTACGTGGTGATGTGCCGCACAGGCGGCTCGGATGTGCCAGCGGCCCGTGGCATCTCGGCCCTGCTGGTGCCCGCCGACACGCCCGGGCTGAGCTTTCCGCCGCCCGAGCGCAAGATGGGCATGCGCTCCTCGCCGACCGGCCAGCTGGTGTTCAGCGACGCGCGCGTGCCGGCGCGCTACCTGCTGGCCGAGGAGGGCAAAGGCTTCTCGATCGCGATGACGGCCCTGGAGGGCGGGCGCCTGGGCATCGCGGCCTGCGCGGTCGGTCTGGCCCAGGCGGCGCTGAACCAGTCACTGGCCTACAGCCAGGAGCGCGAGCAGTTCGGTCAGCCCATCGCCTCCTTCCAGGGCATCGGGTTCCTGCTCGCCGACATGGCGACGGGCATCGAGGCCGCTCGGGCGCTGTACCTGGAGGCGGCTGACCGCCGCGATCTCGGCCAGCCATACTCGCGCCTCGCCGCCATGAGCAAGCTGTTCGCCACCGACACCGCGATGCAGGTGACGACCGACGCCGTCCAGGTCCACGGGGGCTACGGCTACGTGACCGACTACCCGGTCGAGCGTTACCTGCGCGAGGCCAAGGTCCTGCAGATCGTGGAGGGCACCAACCAGGTGCAACGGCTGGTCATCTCACGCGACCTCCTGCGGACCTGATTCCGGCGTGAGCCGGGAGCGCGACCGCATCACCGTGCGGCGAGCGCTGCGCTCGGGCGCGGCGGCCGGCGTGGTGGTGACCGGTGCGCTGCTGCTCGTTGTGCTCCTCGGACCCGGTGGAGGCGCTCCGGTCGCGGTCATGACCGGCGTCGCGATCGGGGCGCTGGTCGCCGCCGGCTGGTTGCTGCTCGGCGCGGTCCTGGACATCCTCGCCGGTGAACGCGTCGGCGCCGCGCGCTGGGCATGGACGGCCGCGGCCACGATCCTGGCCCTGCTGGGGCCGTTCCTGGTGGTCGGTGTCCTCGCGCGCAGCGTCTGACCCCTCGCCCGTAGACTGCCTCCCGCGAGAAAGGCGGGGACATGGAACGAGTGACCGGCATCGGCGGGATGTTCTTCCGCGCCAAGGACCCCGAGGCACTGGCGCGCTGGTACGCCGACTGCCTCGGCGTCGACCCCGCCCCTGAGGTGGAGGGCGTGCCGCATTGGTGGCAGGAGGCTGGGCCCACGGTCTTCGCGCCGTTTCCTGCGGACAGCGACGAGATCGGTCCTCCTCAGCACAGCTGGATGGTCAACTTCCGGGTCCGCGACATCGACGCGATGCTGGCGCAGCTGCTGGCCGCGGGCGCGCAGGTCGACGACCGGGTGGAGGACTACAGCTACGGGCGGTTCGCCACGGCGGTCGATCCGGAAGGCAACCGAATCCAGCTGTGGGAGCCTTCGGCTGAAGAACTGCGTGTGCGCTGACGCACCGTTAGGGTTCGCGGCATGCCGAGCTTTGACTGCGCCACCTGCGGCGCCTCGTTCTCGCTGTCACAGCAGACCGTCGACCGCTACCCCGGCTGGACTCCGCAGCGCTGCCGGCAGTGCCGCGGCGGTCGGGGCGGCGCAGGTGGTGGTGGCGGCGGTGGCGGTACCCGGCGCTCCCGCGGCGCGACGCTGGTCGAGGAGAACCTGACCACCGCCGAGGTGCTGGCCAGATACACCGGTGGTCCGACCGACGGCGTCTTCACCGACGGCAGCGCGCATCCAAACCCGGGGGAGGGTGGCTGGGGCGCGGTGTACGTGGCGGACGGGCAGGTGGTGGCCGAGCGACACGGCCACGAGCCGCACACGACCAACAACCGCATGGAGCTGACCGCGCTGATCGCCGGCTACGAGCTGGTGCCGGAGGGAAACCCGGCAACGGTCTACACCGACAGCAAGCTGTGCGTGGACACGATCACCAAGTGGGCGAAGGGGTGGGCCGCCCTCGGCTGGCAGCGCAAGGGCGGTGAGATCGCCAACCTCGACCTGGTGCAACTGCTGTACGCCCGCGCGCAGACCCGACCCGAGCTGCGCCTGGAGTGGATCGCGGCGCACAGCGGCAGCCGCTGGAACGAGTACGCCGACTCGCTGTCGACCGCCTTCCGGCGCAAGCAGCTGTGACGACCCTCCTCGTCGCCGCGGGCATTCACACGCTGAGCGGGGACCCGAACGCCGAGCCCGCCCGGGCCCTGCTGCTCGACGGGAACCGCATCGCCTGGGTCGGCGCCGTCGAGGCGGCCCCCGCCGCGGGCCGGACCGTCGACCTGGCCGACGGATGGGTGACCCCCGCATTCGTCGACGCCCACGTGCATGCCACCGCCACGGGCCTGGCGCTGGAGGGTGTGGCGCTGGCGACGGCGAGCAGCGCTGCCGAGGTGCTCGATCGGCTCCGAGACCACGCCGCCGGCAGCGACAGCGCGGTGATCCTCGGCTACGGCTGGGACGACTTCGGCTGGGTGGAGGGCGGGCCGCCGACAGCCGAGCAGATCAGCCGGGCCGCGCCGGGTCGCACCGTGCTGCTGACTCGCGTGGACGCCCACTCCTGCCTGGTGGACGCCGCGACGTTGACGCTCTTGCCGCTGCAGACCCTGGAAGGAGTCGTCCGCGACGAGCAGGGCACGCCGACCGGATGGTTGCAAGAGGCCGCGTCAGAGGCCGCCCTGGCCGAGGTCCGCCAACGCGTCCCGTCGCCGCAGCTGCGGGTGGCGCGCACCGCCGCCTGCCGAGCGGCCGCGTCGCTGGGCATCGCCTCGCTGCACGAGATGGGCCATCCCGGCCTGTGGGGCCTGGACGACGCGCGGGCGTGGGCGGTGGGGGACTGGCCGATCGAGGTCCACACCTGGTGGGCGCAGCTGGACCTGGCGGCGGCCACCGACAACGGCCTGCGGCCCGGCGGCGACCTGTTCCTCGACGGGTCGATCGGATCAGCGACGGCGGCGACCTCGGCGGCGTACGGGCCGGACGGCGGCAACGGCACGCTGTTCCACGGCGACGAGGCCGTCGCCGCCTGGTTCGACGACTGCACCTCGGCGGGCCGAGGTGGCGGTGTGCATGCCATCGGCGACCGGGCGATCGAGCAGGCGATCAGCGCCGTCGAAGCGGCCGCGGTCGCGCACGGCGCCGACGCGGTCCGACGCTGCCGCCACCGCATCGAGCACGTGGAGCTGCCGACTCGCCGGCACGTCAATCGGATGGCGCGGCTGGGGATCGTCGCTAGTGTGCAGCCGGCCTTCGACGCGACCTGGGGCGGTGACGACGGGCTGTACGCGGCGCGCTTCGGCACCGAGGTTGCCCGCTCCTCGAATCCGCTGGCGTGGTTCGCCCGGGAGGGCGTGGTGATGGCGTTCGGGTCGGACTCGACGGTCACGCCGCTTGACCCGTGGGGCGGCGTGGCTGCCGCGACCCACCACCGAGGCGGTCTGGGACTGCCGCGTTCGACGGCGTTGTCCGCCCACACCCTCGGCGGGCGGTATGTCGCCGGCCAGGGCGACGTCGGCGCGTTGGTTGCCGGCCAACGCGCGGATTTCGCGGTCTGGGACGCCGACCCGTTGGCGACCGAGGACCTGACCGTGGTGCGGTGCCTGGCCACCGTCGTGGCCGGAACGGTGGCGCACGGCGACCTGACGCTGGACGGTTCGCGCGCCGGGCGCACGGCAGACGGATTTTTCGCAAGCCCATGACCTGCGGCGACGCGACGTTCCCGCAGGTCACGGCGCGTGTCCGGAATGTTACGGCGGGGTTGACGTTCGGTGGCTGGCACTTCTACAGTCCTTGCGGTCGCTGCGGCACCCACAAGTAGCGAGAGCGCTAGGCCACATTCATCAAGACGCTGCGGCGAAGCTCGACAGGTGGTCATCCATCGCCTGGCCGGCTTGAGGGCCGGCCGAGGAGGAAACAGGCTCAGTAGAGAACTGCGGTTCGGCCGTGTTCGTCCCGGCCGTCGTATGGCGCCAACGGTCTGTCGTTCTCCTCAACGGCCCCGGAGCACCCGCTCCGGGGCCGCGGCGTCGCCGCACCGCGATACCGCCGTGGCCACGGTGATAGCGGCGAGGGGGAACGGGTAGGGGCGCCGTCGCGTTGCATCAGCAGAGCCCAACCCCTATAACGCCAACCCTCGCGACAGACCGGCCGCAAGGAGCCGATAGTGGCCAGCCAGGAATACGAGACCGAGGACGACTTGGTCGAGGACGAAGGCGACGACGACCTCGAGATCGACGATCTTGACTCCGGCGACGACGTCGACGGCCTGGAGGCCGACGAAGACCTCGGCGACGACGAGGTGATGGGGGTTGCCGTGGTGGGAGTCGCCGTGCCCGACGCCGCTGGCGACGCCGAATCCGAGGACGACGCAGACGGGGTAGAGGCCGACGAGGTTGAGGCCGACGACGACAGCGACGAGGCCGAGGCCGTCGACGAGGCTGAGGACGAGTCCCTCGACGTCCTGCTCGCCCGTGAGAAGGCCGAAGACGACGACCTGCTCCGGCTCGACGACGAGCCCCGCGAGGCGCTGACCGTCACAGCCGTCCCCGTCGGGGCGAACGAGTTCACCTGCCGCTCCTGTTTCCTGGTCAAGCGCCGAGCGCAGCTGGCGGACACCGAACAGATGATCTGCTTCGACTGCGCATGACCTCACGCGGGCGCGATCGCGCCCGCCGCGCTGGCCTGGCCGTCGCCGGTGGGGTTCTGCTGTACGCGGCGCACCCTCCCGCTGATCTGGGATGGCTGGG
>JALZLF010000170.1 GCA_030858865.1 Actinomycetota bacterium
TCGCTACTTGAGGACACCCATTCCGGCCCGGGCGAGACGGTCGCGGCCGGCGCACTGCGGAGGGCCGATGCGGACCCTGACCAACTTCGTGAACGGCGCGGCGCAGCCGGCCGCCGACGGCCGCACCACTGACCTCGTCGACCCGTCGACCGGCGAGGTTTTCGCCACCGCGCCCCTGTCGGGTGGGCCCGACATCGACGCGGCCTGTGCCGCTGCCGCCAAGGCGTTCGAGTCGTGGCGGGAGAGCACGCCCTCACAGCGCAGCCTGGCGCTGCTGCGCATCGCCGACGCGATCGAGTCGCGCGCCGACGAGCTGGTCGATCTGGAGTGCGAGAACACCGGCAAGCCGCGGCAGCTCACGATGGACGAGGAGGTGCCGCCAGCTGTGGACCAGATTCGCTTCTTTGCCGGAGCCGCCCGGGTCCTGGAGGGCAAGGCGGCGGGCGAGTACCTGCCGGGTCACACCTCGTTCGTCCGCCGTGAGCCGGTTGGCGTCTGCGCCCAGGTGACCCCATGGAACTACCCGATGATGATGGCTGTGTGGAAGTGGGGGCCGGCGATCGCCGCCGGCAACGCGGTCGTGCTCAAGCCGTCGGACACCACGCCGGTCAGTACCCGATGGATGGCCGAGCTCATGGCCGAGTTCCTGCCACCGGGCGTGTTCAACGTGGTCTGCGGCGACCGTGAGACCGGCGCGACGCTGGTCACCCATCAGGCTCCCTCCATGGTGTCGATCACCGGCAGTGTCCGTGCCGGCATGGCGGTGGCCCGGGCAGCCGCCGACGACCTCAAGCGGGTCCACCTCGAGCTGGGTGGCAAGGCCCCCGTGGTGGTGTTCGACGACGTCGACGTCGACGCCGCCGCCGCGGCGATCGCCGGGGCCGGCTACTTCAACGCCGGTCAGGACTGCACGGCGGCAACGCGTGTGCTGGCCGCGCCGCGGGTGCACGACGACTTCGTCTCCGCCCTGGCGGAACAGGCGAAGGCGACGCGCACCGGGAAGCCGTCGGACCCTGACGCGGAGTTCGGGCCGCTCAACAACGCCGATCAGCTCGGTCGTGTGGTGGGGCTGCTGGAGCGCCGACCCGCCCACAACGAGATCGTGGCTGGTGGTTCGGCGTTGGGCGGCAGCGGTGGGTACTTCCACGAGGCGACGCTGGTGGCCGGTCTGCGCCAGGACGACGAGATGAGCCAGGAGGAGGTCTTCGGCCCGGTCATCACCGTTCAGCGGTTCGACGACGAGGACCAGGCCGCGGCGTGGGCCAACGGCGTGCGCTACGGGCTGGCATCCAGCGTCTGGACCCGCGACCACGGCCGGGCGATGCGCATGGCCAAGCGCCTGGACTTCGGGTGTGTGTGGATCAACACCCACATCCCGATCGTGGCCGAGATGCCGCACGGCGGCTTCAAGCACTCGGGCTACGGCAAGGACCTGTCGCTGTACGGGTTCGAGGACTACACGCGTGTCAAGCACGTCATGTCCAACATCCAGGCCTAACCGGGCGCACCCCACCTGCGAAGACCTGGCCAACGGCGTCCTGCTGAACTTATCCGAATGGCCAACGACAGCAGCGACAGTGCCGCCTACGCTAAGCGTTTGTCGAGCAACACGCGGTAGGAGAATGCGATGACGAAGTCGGCTCAGCTGTCCGAAGGCAACCTGTGGTTGCACTTCACCAGGACGGCCGACTGGCTCGGCGATCACCCCAGCATCCCGGTGCTCGATCGTGGCCAGGGTTGCTACGTGTGGGACACGGACGGCAAGCGCTACCTGGACGGCCTGTCGGCGTTGTTCTGCGTCCAGGTGGGCTACGGCCGCCCCGAGATGGTGCAGGCGGCAGCGCAGCAGATGGCCAAGCTGCCGTTCGCGACCAACTGGTCGACCGCCCACCAGCCGGCGATCGACCTGGCCGGCGCCTTGGCCGAGCGGTTCCCTGGTGACCTGGAGCACTGCTTCTTCGTCAACTCCGGCTCGGAAGCCGTCGAGTCGGCGCTGAAGCTGGCCCGCCAGTACCACGTGCTCAACGGCGACGAGCAGCGGCACAAGGTCATCAGCCGCAAGTACGCCTACCACGGCACCACGCTCGGCGCGCTGGGTGTGACCGGCCTGGAGGGACTTCGCGCGCCGTTCGCCGCGATCATGCCCACCGGCTACCGCTACGCGCCGAACACCAACGCCTACCGGCCGCAGTCCGACGATCCCGCGGGCGCCATCGAGCAGATCATCCTCGAGGAGGGCCCCGAGACCGTCAGCGCCGTCTTCGTCGAGCCGGTGCAGAACGCCGGCGGCTGCCTCACTCCTGGGGACGGCTACTTCCAGAAGCTCCGCGACATCTGTGATCGGTACGGCGTGCTGCTGGTGTCCGACGAAGTCATCTGCGCCTTCGGGCGGCTCGGAACCTGGACCGGCGCCGAGCGTTACGGCTACCTGCCCGACATCATCACATTCGCCAAGGGGGTGACGTCGGCCTACCAGCCGCTGGGCGGTCTGGTGTTCCGCCGTCGCATCGGCGACGTCATGCGGGCCAATCCCACCGCCATGTTCCTGCACGGCGCCACATGGGGCGGGCATCCCGTCGCCTGCGCGGTGGCGCTGGCCAACCTGGCTGTCTTCGACAGCGAGGACGTGTTGGGCAACGTGCAGCGCAACGGCGAGTGGCTCGGCGGGCAGCTACGCGAGCTGATGGCCCGCCATGAGATCGTCGGCGACGTCCGCGGCACCGGCTACTTCTGGGCGCTGGAGCTGGTCGCCGACCGCGAGCACAAGGTCTCGTTCGACGAGGCGCACTCCGAGCGGCTGCTGCGCGGCTTCCTGTCCCGCCGGCTGATGGAGCTCGGCCTGATCTGCCGTGCCGACGACCGCGACGAGCCGGTGATCCAGATCTCGCCGCCGTTGGTCGCCGACCGCACCATTCTCGGCGAGCTGGTCGACATCCTCGATCAGGTGCTCGGCGAGGCGCAGAAGGAGATGGCCGGCACACAGTCAAGCAGCGGTGACCGTGAGCCCGGCGGGCCCGTCGAAGGCGTGGCGCTATGAGCGCTCAAGTAGCCGGAGGCGGTAGCGCACAAGGTATGAGCGCTCAAGGCGGCAGTGCGCCGCCGGCCTTCCTGCACCCCTTCGCCAAGCCCACGGCGACCGAGTTCATGCGCATCGTCTCGGGTGAGGGCGCGATCGTCACCGACGACCATGGCCGGAGCTACGTCGATGCCATGGGCAGCCTGTGGTACTGCAACGTTGGCCACGGGCGGGCGGAGATCGCCGACGCCGTCGCCCAGCAGCTGCGCAAGCTGGCCGCCTTCCACACCTTCGAGAAGTTCACCAACGATCCGGCCGATCAGCTGTGCGAGGAGCTCGTCGCGATCGCGCCGGTCGAGGGCGCTCGCGTCTTTCTGACCTCCAGCGGGTCGGAGGCGGTCGACAGCGCCATCAAGATCGCCCGCCTGGCCCACGCCGTCGGCGGCCAGCCGCAGCGGCAGGTCATCGTCAGCCGACGCCCGTCGTACCACGGCGTCACTTACGGTGGTCTCGCCGCCACCGGCCTGCCCCTCAACCAAGAGCACTTCGGCTCGATGCTGCCCGACGTGGTGCAGACCCCGCACGACGACCTGGGTGCCGTCGAGGCGGTGTTCGCCGAGCGCGGCGAGCGGATCGCTGCCGTGATCGCCGAACCGGTGATCGGCGCCGGCGGCGTGTACCCACCGGTGGTCGGTTACCTACAGGGACTGCGGCGACTGTGCGACGAGCACGGCGCCTGGCTCATCCTCGACGAGGTCATCTGCGCCTTCGGCAGGCTGGGCTCGTGGTGGGGCGCCGAGCGGTTCGGTGTCAGGCCCGACCTTGTGACCTTCGCCAAGGCGGTGACCTCGGGGTACGTCCCGCTGGGCGGCGTGGTCATCGGCGGTCCGGTGCGCCGGGTCCTGGAGTCCGACCCGGCCCTGGTGCTGCGCCACGGCCACACCTACAGCGGCCATCCGACGGCCTGCGCCGCCGGCCTGGCGGCGCTGGCGATCACCCGCCGCGAGGGGTTGCTGGACCGCGCTTCCAAGATCGGCGAGCGCCTCGCCTCGGGGCTGCGATCTCTGGCAGACGACGGCCTCATCGCCGAGGCGCGCGGCGACGGCGCGGTGTGGGCCGCGGGCCTGCACCCCGACACCGACGCCGTACAGGTGCGTGACCGGATGCTGACCACCGGCGTGATCACCCGCCCCATCGGCACGGCCACGCTCAGCTTCTGCCCACCGCTGGTGATCTCCGACGACGACGTCGACCGCTGCGTCACCAGCCTTGAGACCGCGATCACCGAGCTGCGCCGCGATGGCGCACGCACCGACGTCGGCTGAAGCACACTGCTCGCCGGCCGACAACAGGGAGATCACGATGCACAAGCCCTTCCAGCCCGACCCGGAGGTACTGGCGGCGATCGCTCGTGCCGGCCTGACCCGGAGGTCCTTCCTGCGGCGGGTTGGCGCGGGCGGCGCCCTGCTGGCGTCCAGCGGCTTGCTGGCCGCGTGTGGCATCGGCGGCGAGGCCCGCCCGCAGGCCGGCAGCAGCGAACAAGGCTCGTCGCCGGAACCGCAGCAGACCGTCGGCGGTGAGCTCAACTTCTCCAACTGGACGCTGTACATCGACCAGCGCAAGGACAAACGCCCGACCCTGATCGACTTCCGCAAGGAGACCGGCGTCAAGGTCAACTATTTCGAGGACATCAACTCCAACGACGAGTACTTCGCCAAAGTCCGCAACCAGCTGGCCAGCGGCGAGGACATCGGCCGTGACCTGATGGTGCTGACCGACTGGATGGCTGGGCGCCTGATCGAACTCGGCTGGCTCGAGCAGATCGACGCGTCACAGGTCCCCAACATGGACAACCTGAGCGAGGGG
>JALZLF010000013.1 GCA_030858865.1 Actinomycetota bacterium
ATGAACGGCAACCGCTGGGTCGGCACCGGCCACCATGACGTCATCAACGACTTCGACGGCCAGCAGTGGATGATCTACCACGCGGTCGACCAAAACGACCCGTACCTGACCGAGCCGGGCGGCATCAACCAGCGCCCCGCGCTGCTGGACCCGCTGGACTGGATCAACGGCTGGCCGACCGTTCGGGCCCGCCGCTGGGCCTCCGACCGGCGGATCTCGGCTCCCGCCGCCCAACCGGGCCAGACGACGGCCTACCGGCCCCGCCCCGTCGGTAACGACCGCAACGGCCCCCGGATCAAGCGGCCCACCGACACCTTCAACCGCCGGCGCGTCGAGCCGGGCTGGGAGTGGGTGCGCAGGCCCGATCCGGACACGTACGGGACCTCCCGCGGCAACTTTGTCTTCCAGACCCAGGCCGCCGACCTGTTCGTCGACAGCAACACCGCGTCGGTGCTGGTGCGACCCGCCCCTCGCGGTGACTTCATGATGACCACCAAGGTGAACATCGACGTGCCACCTGAGGGCTGCTGCTACAACTTCGTGCAGGCCGGCCTGGTGGCCTACGGCGACGACGACAACTTCCTCAAGCTGACGAACACCTCAATCTTCGAGACCCGCCAGACCGAGTGGGCCAAGGAGCGCAGCCCTGTTCCCGACGGCTACCCGCGCTACGGCAACAGCGTCGTCGGCGCTCCGGGAACGCAGACCTTCCTGCGCATCGTCAAGCGCAACGTCGACGACGAGCAGCACTACACCGGATACACCCGTCACCCGGGCGGACGCTGGGTGCGTGGGGGAACCTGGGTCCACGAGCTCGGCGACGAACCGCGCATCGGCCTGGTGTCGATGGGCGGCTCCGGGTTCACCGCTCGGTTCGCCTACGTCCGTGTGCATCGACTGCGGCATTGAGGGCGGCGACCTACACCAATCCCGTCTACGACGGGTACTTCGCCGATCCCGCAGTGGTGCGGGTGGACGACGAGTACTGGGCCTACGGCACCGGGTCGGCTCCGGGCGGACGACCGCTGCAGGTCCTCCGCTCGGCCGACCTGGTGCACTGGGAGCCGGTTGGTGGCGCCCTCGAGCCGCTGACGACCTCGGGCGCGCAGGACTACTGGGCGCCGGAGGTCGTCGAGCACGACGGCACCTTCTACCTGTACTACTCGGTCGGCGTCGGCGACCGCGGCCACCGGCTGCGGGTCGCCACCGCCGACGACCCTGCCGGCCCGTTCGTCGACTCAGGGCGCCTGCTGGCGCCGAGCGAACGCTTCGCCATCGATCCCCACCCGTTCCGCGACCGCGACGGGCAGTGGTATCTGTACTACGCCCGCGATGTGCTCTCCGGCGAGCGGGTGGGCACCGCGCTGGCGGTGGATCGGCTGGTCGACATGACGACATTGGCCGGCGATCCCAGCTGCGTGCTGCGTGCGAGCGCCGACTGGCAGCTGTTCGAGGCGCAGCGCACCCTGTACGGCGGGGTCTACGACTGGTACACCCTTGAAGGCCCCTTCGTCGTCGAACGAGCGGGTCGCTACTACTGCTTCTACTCGGCGGGTTGCTGGCAGAGCTCTGGCTACGGAGTGTCCTACGCCGTTGCCGACCATCCGCTGGGGCCCTTCACCGAGCCTGTCTCCGCTGGACCCGCCGTGCTGCGGACCGTGCCCGGCGTCGTCATCGGCCCTGGGCACAATGTCGTCGTCACCGCCGACGACGGCAGCGATTATCTCGTCTACCACGCCTGGGATCCGGGAGGCACCGTGCGACGGATGTGCATCGACCGCCTGGAGTGGGACGACGACGGGCCCTGCGCCGCCACCCCGACGGCGACCCCGCAGCCGGTGCCGGTGGTGCGGGCGGGTGCGACTCAGCGGTGAGCGCTCAACAGTGAGCGCATCCTCGGTCGACGTCGCGGTCCCCGCCCGGCTCCGGCGGGAGCGGATGCGGTCGGTGATCAGCGACCGCGACTTCGTCCGCGTCGCCGACCTGTCGCAGATGTTCGGGATCTCCGAGGTCACCGTGCGCTCGGACCTCGACGAGCTGGCGCATCGCGGGCACGTCCGGCGGATCCGCGGTGGCGCCGTTCCGCGCGCGGAGTCGGCCGCGGAACGGTCGTTCGAGGAGAGTGCTGGGGCCAACGCGAGCGAGAAGGAAGCGATCGGCAGGGCGGCGGCCGCCCTGGTCGACCACGGTGACACGATCCTGCTGGACGTCGGGACCACCACCAACGCCGTGGCCCGCGCCCTGGTCGACCGCGACGACCTGTCCGACGTCGTGGTGCTGACCAACGGGCTCAACATCGCGCTGACACTGGAGCCTGCGATCCCTCGCTTCACGGTCGTGGTCACTGGCGGAACCTTGCGGCCGCTGCAGCACAGCCTCGTCGACCCGCTGGCGGGCGCGGTGCTCGACCGGATCAACGCGGGCACCCTGTTCCTCGGCTGCAACGGCGTCGACCCCGAGGGCGGGGTCACCAACGTCAATCTGCCCGAGGCCGACGTGAAGCGACGGATGCTGGCCGCCGCCCGCCGGCGGGTGGTCGCCGCCGACGGCTCCAAGGTCGGCGACGTGGCCCTGGCCCACCTGTGCGATGTCGAAGCGGTGGACCTGCTGATCACCTCGGCGTCGGCCGACCCGCAGGTGCTGCAGCGGCTGCAAGAGCGGGGCCTGGAGGTGCTGGTGGCATGACGGCGACCGCGTCGACGCGGGTGCCGGCATCCAGCAGGATGCCACGACACACCCTGACCCACCCCGACGGGCGGTCCCTGTACATCTACGGTCCGTTGCGTGGCGGCCTGCGGGCCGAGGAGACGCCGACGCCACCCCCGGCGGCGCTGCACCAGCGCTGCGACCTGTTGACGGGCGGCTGGGTCGCGATCTCCCCGTCACGCAACGCCCGGCCGCAGACGGGGGCCGACGTAGCAACAACCCCGGCCTCGGATCGCTCGCCCAGCTGCCCCCTGTGCCCTGGCGGTCCTGAGGTGCCCTTCTCCTACGACGCGGCCGTCTTCGAGAACCGCTTCCCATCGCTTTCCGCCCGGCCACCACCGCCGCCGCGCGACTCCGACCTGGCGACGCCGTCTTTCGGTCGCTGCGAGGTCGTGCTGTACACCGAGTCCCACGTGGGATCGCTGGCCACGCTGACGCCCCTGCAGGTGGCGCGCGTCGTGGCCGTCTGGCGGGACCGGTCGCGGAATCTGTGGGCACAGCGCCGGCACCGGCACGTGCTGATCTTCGAGAACCGGGGTGAAGAGGTCGGCGCCACCCTGTCGCACCCTCACGGTCAGATCTACGCCTTCGACCGGTTGCCGCCGCTGACCGCCCAGCGGATCTCGACGCTGGTGGAGCATCGCGACCGCTTCAGGTCCTGCCTTTCGTGCGAGATCGTCGCCCGTGACGACCGGGCGGTGGAACGCGCGGTGCAGACCAACGACTCGTTCTCGGTGGCGGTTCCCTACGCGGCGCGCTGGCCCTACGAGGTCCACGTGCGCGCGCGCCGTCACGGGCTGCGCCGCCTCGGCGATCTGACGCCGTCCGAGCGCCTGGATCTGGCCGCTGCGCTGCAGGAGGTGGTCACCCGTTACGACGGGCTGTTCGGCATCGACCTGCCTTACATGATGGTCGCGCAGGAGGCCCCTGCCGGAGACGACGGCCGTCCCGAGGCCGACTGGCATCTGTCGTTCGAGTTCCTGCCACCCCATCGCAGCGCCGCCAAGCTCAAGGTTCGCGCGTCGGTGGAGACCTCGACCGGGCTGTTCGTCAACGACACGCTGCCGGAAAGCTCGGCCGCGGCGCTCGCCGACGTTGCGGTGCCGCCGACATCGTGGGACGGCGTCGCCGTGCCCGACACCCGGTCGGCATGACCGCCGCGACGGACACCGACGCCGTGACCGAGGGTTACCAGCTGGACGCCGGCGAACCGGCGGCAGACGGCATCCGACGGGTGGTCGTCGCGCAGCTCGACGCAGCCATCGCGGGCCTGGCCGGTGGCGACGAGGACGCCAAGGCGGTTCATTCCGCTCGCAAGAGCTGCAAGCGGGTGCGGGCCGCACTCCGCCTCTCGCGCAAGGCGCTGGGAAGCGACTGCTACCGACGGGCCAACGCCGAGGTCCGCGAGGCGGCGCGCACCCTTTTCCCTGCGCGCGACGCGGTCGTGCTGCAGACCGCCTTCGATCAGCTGCTCACCTCGGCGGGACGGCCGCGCAGCTTCGCCGCGGTGCGTCGGCGCCTGCACACCGCAGCCTCGGCGGAGGCGGTCGAGAACATCGGCGCCGCGGCGGAGGCGGCCAGCCGGCTGCAGGGCGTCCGCGACAGCGTGCAGCAGTGGCCGCGCAAGGCCGACGAATCCAAGCTGCTGAGGTCGGGCCTGCAGCGCATCTACGGCACGGGCCGCGAGGCCATGACCGTCGCGGTAGCCGACCCGTCCGACGAGGCGCTGCACGACTGGCGCAAGTCGGCCAAGTACCTGTGGCACGCGTTGGAGCTGCTGCGCCCCGCCTGGTCCGAGATGCTCAAGCCGCTGGCCAAACAGGCCCATGAGCTGTCCGACCTGCTGGGCGACGACCACGACCTGGCCGTGCTGACCACCGTGCTGCAGGCCGACGGCGGCCTGCCGGTAACCCTGCGACGACTGATCGACCAACGGCGAGCCGAGCTGCAGCACGACGCCGTGTCGCTGGGCCAGCGGCTGTACGCGGAACGCCCGAAGGACTTTTCGCGCCGCCTCGGCGCCGTCCACCGCATCTGGCGTCGGGAAGCGGTCGCACGGGTCGGAGCGTGATGAACCCGGTCGCCGAGGTGTCCGTCGAGCCGGCGAGGGCGCGGGTGTACGAACACCTCGACGGTTGGGGTCTCGAGACGACACGGCGGCTGCTGTCCGAGCCACCACCTCGCACCTTCGTCGACGCCTGACGCACCGCCCGTCCGCCCTTGCCCCGCCCCTCATCCCCGGGCGGGTGCGCAAGCGGACGTCCACGTCGGAAACCGCACCCGCCCGAGACGGATGCGGGGGATCAGCCCGCCTCCGCAACCGCGGCCCCACGGGCGCGCCATTGCAGGTAGGCGGTGATGAAGTCGTCGATGTCGCCGTCGAGGACCGCGCTGGTGTTGCCGGTCTCCTCACCGGTGCGGTGGTCTTTGACCATCTGATAGGGATGCAGGACGTAGGAACGGATCTGGCTTCCCCAGGCGACCTCGCGCTGCTCGCCGCGCACCGCGTCCAGCTCGGCCTCGCGCTTGGAACGCTCCAGCTCGGCCAGCTTCGCCTTCAGCAGCGTCATGGCGGTGGCCTTGTTCTGCAGCTGGCTACGCTCGTTCTGGCAGGAGATCACGATGCCGGTCGGCAGGTGCGTCAGGCGCACCGCGGAGTCGGTGGTGTTGACCCCCTGTCCCCCCGGACCGGAGGAGCGGTAGACGTCGACACGCAGGTCGTCGTCGGGGATCGTGACCTCGTCGAGCTCGTCGAGAATCGGCACAACGTCCACCGACGCGAAGGCGGTGTGGCGCCGCGCCTGCGAGTCGAACGGGCTGATGCGCACCAGGCGGTGCACCCCCCGCTCGGCGTGCAGCAAGCCGTACGCGCGGGTGCCGTGCACCGTGAAGGTGGCCGAGCGGATCCCAGCCTCCTCCCCCTCCTGCTCGTCGTGCAGGTCAACCTTGAAACCGCGGCGCTCGGCCCAGCGCAGCAGCATCCGCAGCAGCGTCTCGGCCCAGTCCTGGCTGTCGGTGCCACCGGCGCCGGCGTGCACGGTGACGACCGCGTCGCGGCTGTCGTGCTCGCCCGACAGCAGCACCCGGATCTCCAGCTCCGTCAACTGCCGGCGCAGGCCATCGAGCCCGGCGCCTACCTCCGCCGCGGTGTCCTCGTCGCCTTCCTCGCGGGCGAGGTCGTTGAGGACGGTGAGGTCCTCCAGCCGTTGGACGAACTCGTCGTGGACCCGCAGGTCATCCTCGACGGCTGCCATCTCGCCCATGACCTGCTGCGCCCGTGCGGGGTCGTCCCACAGTTCCGGGGACGCGGCCTTGGCCTGCAGCTCGGTCAGGCGGCGGCGCTTCACGTCGAGGTCAAAGGTACTCCTTGACTTCGCCGAGCTTGGCGGCGTAGTCCGCCAGGGTGGCACGGTGATCGGTGGGCACGGCATCCTCGGGAAGCGGAACTGCTGATACTAAGCGAAGACCAGGCCGGGTACCCCCGGTCATGCCGAGCTCGTCACGCGCTCCAGCAGCGGAAACGCCGGTGAGCAGCGTTCCCGACCGGCTAGCATGCCCGCGAGGAGGTCTGCGATGACGACGCCGCTGATCGACGCCACCGAGATGTATCTGCGGACCGTCTGGGAGCTGGAGGAGGAGGGCATCACGCCCATCCGCGCCCGGTTGGTCGATCGCCTTGGGCTGTCAGCTCCGGCGGTGTCGGAGACGGTAGCGCGTCTGGAGCACGAAGGTCTGGTCCACGTCGCCGACAACCGCACGCTGGAGCTGTCCGACTACGGCCGCGAGCTTGCCGTCGGCGTCATGCGCAAGCACCGCCTGGCCGAGCTGCTGCTCACCGAGGTCATCGGCCTGGAGTGGGAGCAGGTACACAACGAGGCCTGCCGCTGGGAGCACGTGATCTCCGACGCCGTCGAGCAGCGTCTCATCGACCTGTTGGGCTCGCCGACCACTTGCCCACACGGCAACCCGATCCCGGGGCTCTCGCCGGCTGACGAGCAGATCGATCCGGACCTGCTGCCGATGACGCGTGCGGCCCAACACGGCGGGCGGGCGCGCGTCACCCGGATCTCGGAGAAGCTGCAAGGCGACGTGGGGGCGATGCGCTTCCTGCGCGAGCACGGCCTGCGTCCGGGGGCCACCGCCGGGCTGCGCCTTGCCGACGGTGGCGTCGCCGCCGACGTCGGCGGGCAATCCGTGCTCGTCCCTGGCGACGCCGCCGAGCATGTCTACGTCCTGCCGACCGCCTGACCGACCGCTGCCCGTGTCCGCCGTCGCGGTGATCCTGCGCGAGGTGACCGCCCTGCGGCCCGGCGACGAACGGGAGGCAGCCTCCCGGCAGCGCTTCCTCGACGCGCTCCGGCGGTTGCCGCGACCGCTGGACGAGCACGCCGACCCGGAGCACGTCACGGCGTCGGCGATCGTCGTCGGCCGGGCCGGGACCGTGCTGCATCGCCACAAGCGCTTGGGTCTCTGGTTGCAGCCGGGCGGCCACATCGACGACGGCGAGATGCCGTGGGACGCCGCGGTCCGCGAGGTCGCCGAGGAGACAGGGCTGCCAGCCGCGCATCCGCCGTCTGGCCCGGCCTTGCATCACGTGGACGCACACCCCGGTCCGCGGGGTCACACCCACCTGGATCTGCGCTATCTGCTGCTGGCGGAAGGCAAACCGCGGCCGTCACCAGGGGAGAGCCCCGACGTCCGCTGGTTCGACCTGCCAGAGGCGATCCGCGTAGCCGACCCTGGGCTGGTCGGCGCCCTGCGCCGGCTCGTTGCTGGAGGCCTGCTGGAAGACGTAATCCCTCAGCGGCGGTCGGCACCGTAGGGTGGTTGCGACCGCGACGACGCGCGACGACGCGCGACGACCGCGCGGCGACGGCACGCGATGGCACGAGACAAGCTCGCGAGGTACCCGTGATCACCTTCGACCACGTCACCAAGCGCTTCGACGACGGCACCCTTGGCGTCGATGACTTGACACTGGAAGTGCCCGATGGCGAGGTCATCGTCCTGGTCGGGCCGTCCGGCTGCGGCAAGACGACGACGATGCGGATGATCAACCGCATGATCCAGCCGACCAGCGGCACGCTGACGGTGGACGGCCAGGACGTGATGACCGTCAGCCCTCCCCTGCTGCGACGCCGCATCGGCTACGTCATTCAGCAGGTTGGCTTGTTCCCGCACCGCAGCATCGCCGAGAACATCGCAACGGTTCCCGAGCTGGTCGGCTGGGACAAGGCCCGCACGCAGGAGCGGGTCAAGAGCTTGATGGCAACCGTGGGCCTGCCCGACAGCGTGGCCAACCGCTATCCGCATCAGTTGTCGGGCGGACAGCGCCAGCGGGTCGGCGTGGCACGGGCGCTGGCGGTGGATCCTCCGATCATGTTGATGGACGAGCCGTTCGGCGCGGTCGACCCGATCGTCCGCTCCCGGCTGCAGGACGAGTTCCTGCGGCTGCAATCGGAGGTCCGCAAGACGATCGTGTTCGTCACCCACGACATCGACGAAGCGATCCGCATGGGTGATCGCATCGCGATCCTGTCCGATGGCGGCAAGCTGGAGCAGTACGACGATCCTGAGCGGCTACTGGCGGATCCGGCCAACGAGTTCGTCGCCGACTTCCTCGGCGCGGAGCGAGGACTCAAGCGCCTGGCGTTGATCCCGGTCTCGGAGGTCAGCGCTGAGCCCGGCCCGGTCGTCTCCCCCGACGACGACCGCCGCGGAGCCGCCGAAGTGGCCCGGTCCTACGGCACCGACTGGGTCGTCGTGGTCGACGAGCGGCGCCGGCTGCGCGGCTGGGTGTCGCTGCACGAGCTCGACGGCAGGATCGCCGACGCCAACCTGCGGCAGTTCGCGCTGTCGGTGGAGAGCACCGACTCGCTGCGGGCCGCGCTCAACGCGATGGTCACCTCGCGCACCGGCGTTGCCGTGCGCCTGTCGGAGGGCGGCCTGTACGAGGGCATCATCACCCAGGAGCTGGTCTCCAAGGAGATCCGTTGACCCGCGCGACCGTGGTCGTCGCCCAGGTCCTGGACACCGACTGGATCGGCCGTCATCTGGACGACGTGCGCGACTACACCCTGCAGCACCTGCTGCTGACCGGGCTGGCCGTGGGGATCGGGTTCTTGCTGGCGTTCCCCATCGCCCTGCTGGTGCAGCGCTACCCGCGGCTGTACGGCCCCGTACTCGGCGTCGCCGGCGTGCTGTTCACGATCCCGTCGCTGGCACTGTTCGTCGGCATCATCCCGTTCACCGGCATCAGCATCCTCACGCCACTGACCCCGCTGGTCATCTACACGCTGCTGATCCTGGTGCGCAACACTGTCGAGGGTCTGCGAGCGGTCCCTCCTGACGTGGTTGAGGCGGCCGAGGCCATGGGCTACAGCAGGCGGCGCCGGCTGTTGCGCGTGGAGCTGCCGCTGGCCGTCCCGGTCATCATCGCCGGCCTGCGCATCGCCACGGTGTCCACCATCGGGCTGGTCACGATCACGGTTCTGATCGGCTGGGGTGGTGTGGGCCGCTTCTTCCTGGACGGCTTCGCCCGCCGGTTCGCGACGCCGCTGCTGCTGGGCATCGCCCTGTCGGTGCTGCTGTCGGTGGTCGCCGACCTCAGCCTGCTCGGGCTGCAACGCCTGGCTACTCCGTGGGCGAGGAGCCGGCGATGAGTGTCCTGGGTGACATCCTGGCTTGGTTCGCCGACCCGGCGCATTGGAGCGGGCCCGATGGCGTACCCATGCGCGTGGCCGAGCACCTCGGCTACTGCCTGCTCGCGACGGTTCTGGCCGCGGCCATCGCCCTGCCGCTGGGGCTGATCCTGGGCCACACCGGCCGGGGCGGCTCGCTGGCCATCAACATGTCCAACGCCGGCCGGGCGATCCCAACCTTCGGCATCGTCATCCTGGCCTTCCTCATCGCCGGTGCCGGCTTGGTGCCGATCACGGTGGCGCTCGTCGTGCTGGCCATCCCGCCGATCCTGACCAACACCTACGTCGCCGTCCGAGGGATCGACCCTGAGCTGCGCGACGCCGCGGAGGGAATGGGCATGCGAGGCTGGCAGGTGCTGCGCCAGTTGGAAGTGCCCCTGGCCATGCCCCTGATCATGGCGGGGATCAGGACGTCGGCGGTCCAGGTGGTCGCCACCGCGACCCTGGGCGCGTATGTCCTCCTCGGTGGCCTCGGCCGCTACATCTTCGACGGCCTCGGCCAGCAGGTCTACGCCGAAGTTGCCGCCGGGGCCATCCTCGTCGCGGTCCTGGCGCTGGCCGTCGAGCTCGGCCTGTCGCAGCTGCAAACGGCGGTGACCGCTCGAGGTCTGCGGTCAAGCCAGCGCAACGGCCCCCTTGCCGCCAAAGCCGCCGCCACTCCCGCCTGACCCAGCTGCTGTCCCCCGCTACCCACCAACCCGGAAGGAACGATCATGCGACTCCGTACCCTGCGAGTGCTCGGCGCCCTGTGCGCAACCCTGCTGGTGATGACCGGCTGCGCCTCCTCAGGCGGCGATCCGTTAGCTGAGCCAAGTGCCGCCAGTGAAGGGGCCACCGCAGCGGCCAGCGAGGGCGCCGGCGGAGAGCCAATCACCGTCGGCTCCGTGGACTTCAACGAGAACGTCATCCTGGCTCATATCTACGCTGGCGCGCTGGAATCGGAGGGCATGACCGCCACCGTGGAGGAGCGACTCGGCAACCGTGAAGCCGTCGTCCCACTCATCGAGCGCGGAGACATCAACGTGCTTCCGGAGTATTCGGGAGCACTCCTGGCCTTCCTGGCCGACAAGGAGATCGACGCCACCGATCCGCAGGAAGTCGTTGACCAGCTTCGCCAACAGACCCAGGGCGAGGACTTCACCGTCCTGGAACCGTCGGAGGCTCAGGACGTCGACGTGCTGGTCGTCACGCGCGAGACCGCCGAGGCCAACGACCTGCAGGTCGTGTCCGATCTCGAAGGCGTCGCCGACCAGCTGGTCATCGGTGGACCCGCCGAGCTCGAGACCCGCCCCAACGGCCTGCCCGGCTACCAGCGTGAGTACGGCCTGCAGTTCGCCGAGTTCCGCACCACCGACGCAGCCGGCCCCGTGACCATCGAGTCGCTGCTCAACGGCGACATCGATGTTGCCCGGCTGTTCAGCACGCAGGCGATCATCGAGGCCGAGGATCTGGTCGTGTTGGAAGAAGACGTCCCGCTGCAGCTGCCGCAGCAGGTCATCCCGCTGGTCTCCGCAGCGGTCGAAGATCAGGTGGCCGACACCCTCAACCAGGTCGGCAGCGAGCTGACGACCGAGGATCTGACCGCCATGAACGACGCGTTCGAGAACGACAAGGAGGACGCCGAGGACATCGCCGCGGCATGGCTGGCAGACCACGGCTTTTGAGCAGTTCCACCCAGCGTTAGCTACGCGGGCCGCCAGCCTGCGCTACGCGGTGCCGCCCTCCCAGCCGTAGGACTGCTCGCCGGCTTCCACCCGCACGTCCAGCCGGTTGCCCGGCGGTGCCAGCGGGCAGCTGTAGGCGGGATCGTAGTGACAGGAGGGGTGGTAGGCGAAGTTGAAATCGCAGACCAGCTCAGCCAGGGGCGTCGACCCTAGGTCGGCGCCCTTGGCGGTGTCGAACAGGTAGCGCCCACCGCCATAGGTTGTGTCGCCGCCGGTGGCGTCGCGGAAAGGTATGAACAGCCCGCCGCCGTAGTCGTGTATCCAATAGACGTCCAGCGTGCCGTCGGGAAGCGCCACGCGTCCGACGCGCACCAACGCCATGCGTTCGCCGGTGCTGGTTTCCATCTCGTGGCGCCGGGGCTCGACGTCGGTGTCGACGGGCGCCCGCAAGGCCCATTGGGGGTCGTAGTCGTAGTAGTGCAGACCGGAGAAATCGCCGCGCTGATCCGCCGGCAGGGCCGATTGCGGATGGTGAGCGAACAGCTGGTCGCGAACGGCGCGCCAGTGGGCATTGGCGCCCGCGGCGTCACGGTCGAACTGCTGGCGGACCTCGGTGTACAGCGTCGAAACCCGACGCCGGTAGTCCAACAACGACATGGCGTCGATCATCGTCGGTTCACCGCTTCCGCGGTGGCGGCGACCGGCGGGGGGCTGACCGTGGATCCCGAGCCGAGGCGCCCCTCGGCGACCGCTACACCGGCGATGACGATGCCCGCACCGACGAAGACGTTCCAGCCGAGCGGCTCGGACAACACCACCACACCCAGGATCACCGACACCACGGGGATGAGGTAGGTGACCATCGACGCGCTCATGGCGCCGACCTCGGCGATGAGCCGGTAGAACAGCAGGTAGGCGAACCCCGTCCCGATCGCTCCGAGCGCCACGATGCTGCCCACCACGCTGGGCGACAGCTGGACGGGGGTGGCGGCCACCAGCGGCGCGGCGAGCAGCAGCAGAACGGCCGCCATGGACAGCTGCGCGGCCGACAGCGCCAGGGCAGGCAGTCCACGGTTGGTCAGGAAGCGGCGGGTGTAGACGAACGAGACGCCGTAGCAGGCCCCGGCTCCCAGGCACGCCAGCTGACCCGACAGGGCGTTGGCGCCACTGTCGTTCCACGGCGCGACGACCAGGACGACGCCCACGAAGCCCATCAGCAGGCCACTGATACGCGTCGGCGACCAGCGCTCGTCGGAGAGCGCGATCATGGCGATGACCAAGGTGAACAGCGGAGTCGTGCCGTTGAGCACACCCGCCATCCCCGAGCTGATCCGCTGCTCGCCCCACGCGAACAGATAGAACGGCACGATGTTCGCGACGATGCTCATGAGGGCGACCTGGCCCCACACCGTCGCGGTGCGCGGCAGGGGCTGACGCCGCACCGCCACGACGACCAGCAGCACCCCGGCGGCCAGGACGAGCCGGCCGAGCACGATCTGGGCCGGACTCAAGCCGGCCAGGGCCAGCTTGATCAGCAGGAAGCTGGAGCCCCAGATGCCGGCGAGCGCGGCCAGCCGTGCGACGTTGGCCCGGTTCACGCCCCAACCGCGGCGGTCCGGCGCTGCTGCGCAGGGCTCAGCGGCACACGAAGGCGTTGGATCTCGAGGGTCGGCACGCAACAGGCTCCACAGACGGCGGCGGCCGATCCTACCCGCCACGCGGTACCGTGCAGAGGGCCGAACCGGTCTCGGCCACCGCTGAAAGCAGCCGGGCCCGCCAGTGAAAGGGCAGCCGCGAGTGCGATGGATCGGCCGCCTCCTCGCCGCGTCGTTGCTGCTGGGATGCGGTTACGTCGCGGTGACGGCGACCCAGGTGGTGGCCGCCTCCCGTCGGGACAGCCGCGAGCCGGCTGACGCCATTCTGGTGCTGGGCGCTGCCCAGTACGACGGTCGACCGTCACCGGCCTTGCGCGCTCGACTCGACCACGCCGCCGAGCTGTTCGACGACGACGTCGCCTCGGTCATCTGGGTCACAGGCGGTCAGCAGCCGGGAGACCGCTTCACCGAAGCGTCAACCTCGTCGCGCTACCTGATCCGCCAGGGCGTGCCCGCCGACGCGGTGAAGCTGGAGAACCAGGGTGGCAACTCCTACGAGTCACTGGCGGCTGCGGCGCGCTACCTGCGCCGGGAGGAGCAGCGCGAGGTGCTGCTGGTCAGCGACCGGTGGCACTCCCTGCGGATCCTGTCGATCGCCCGTGAGGTTGGTCTGCGCCCCCGGGTGTCGCCCACCGAAACCAATGTGACCGACGGCACCGTCATCCGGCTGGTCCGCGAGACCGCCGCGGTCGCCCTCGGCCGTCTGGTCGGCTACCGCAGGCTGACCGGCTTGGACGAGCGTCTGGCGTCGCGAGACTCCTAGAATGGTCGTTCCTTCGAGCGGGAGAGTTCCATGGAACGGTCAGAGGCCGCGTGGCAACGGGTTGGCGAGCAGTTCAGCGCCCTTGGGGAAGGCTTCAAGCGTCACCAGCAGAGCGTGGACAGCGAGGCCGCAGCCAACCAGGAACAGGACGCTCGCGACGCGTTGCGCGCCCTGGCCGACGCCGTGGACCGCATGGCCACGTCGGTTGGCAACGCGCTGCGCGACCCCGACGTCAAGCGCGACGCCAAGTACGCCACCAACGCGCTCCTGGAGGCGCTCGGCACATCGTTCTCCCAGCTCGGTGGCGAGCTGCGGCAGCGTGTCGGCAAGAAGGGCTGAGGCACGCCGATGGAGCTGTCCCACAGCGACGCGCGTACCCGCCTGCGCATCTATCTCAACGATCACCTGGCCGGCGCAGCGGGCGCCGTGCGGCTCGCACGGCGCTGCCAACGCCGCAACCGCGGCACCGCGCTGGACGCCTACCTCCAACAGTTCGTGGTGGAGATCGACCAGGACCGCGAGGTCGTCACCGACCTGCTGAGGCGGCTCGGGATGCCCGTTGACCCCGCCAAGCAGTGGCTGGCCACGTTCGCCGAGGTGGCCGGCCGCCTCAAGCTCAACGGCCAGGTGGTCGGCTACTCCGACCTCAGCCGCCTGGTGGAGCTGGAGGGGCTCAGCCTCGGCGTGGCGGGCAAGCTGAGCCTGTGGCGCAGCCTGCAGCAGCTCGCGGCCACCGAGGCAGCAGTGGGCGCCCTTGACCTGGCAGCGCTGATCGAGCGCGCCGAAGCGCAGCGTACGGCGCTGGAGGAGCACCGGTTGGAAGCGGTGAGGCTGGCGCTGATCGGGGTGTAGCCGGCGCCGGCAACCCCCGCCCCCGCCAAGACTCAGGGCATCGTGAGCAACGCGGCCATCAAGTCGATGCCGTACCACAGGTTGGCCAGCCGCAGGTTCTCGTTGGCGGCGTGCTGATTGTTGTCGTGGTTGGCCATCGGCACGACCAGGAGCGGGACGCCGAGCACCTCGGCGAAGCTGTGCAGCGGCACCGATCCGCCAAGCGTCGGCAGGCTGATGACCGCCTCTCCGGCGGCGACCTCGGCGGCGGCCAGCACGTCGCCGGCGACCGGCGCGTCGATCGGGGTACGCACGGCGGGGTAACCGACCTCGCGGGTCACCTTGACGACGCGTGGATGAGCGCGCCGGGTGTGCTCGTCGGGATCACTGTCCACGACGTGGAAGCCGCGGCCGCGGATGTGGTCAGACACGAGGTCGAGCATGGCCTCCGGGTCGTTGCCGGCCGCCAGCCGGATGTCGATCGACGCCCGTGCGGTCGCCGGGATGACGTTGCGAGTGGCCTCGCCGACCGCGGCGGCGGCCAGACCTCGCACGTTGAGCGAGGGCAACAGCATCCGCTCGGCGAGCAGCGCGTTACCGGCCTCCGTGGCGGCCAGTCCCAGGGCGTCGCGCAGCTCGTCGTCGATGGGCGGCAACCGCTCCAACGCCGCCCGTTCGGCCTCGCCGGCCGCCACCGTGGAGTCGTAGAAGCCTTCCACCAGCACCGTGCCGTCGTCATCCTTCATCGACGCCAGCAATCGGGCCAGGTGCTGGGCTGGATTCGGGGCCCAGTTGCCGTAGTGGCCGCTGTGCAGCTCGTGCAGGGGTCCGTACACCGTCAGCTCAAGGCCGGCATACCCCCGCACGCCGAAGATGACCTGCGGACGACGGGTCTGGTGGACGGGACCGTCACAGACCAGCCACGCCTCGGCGTCGAGACGATTCCGCAACTGCCGCAGGTACGCCGACAGGTGCGGCGAGCCGATCTCTTCCTCCCCCTCGAACAGCAGGACCACCTCGCGGGTGGGCTTGATGCCGGCGGAGCGCAGCGCGTCGAGGGCGGCCAGCAGGGCGACGAACGGCGCCTTGTCATCCGCGACGGCCCTGGCGTACAGCCGCCACTCGGGATCGACAGCTTCGGAGTCGGCGGGCAACGGGCGGGCACGACCGCCACCCTCGGCGGCGGCGGTGTACAGCGTCGGTTCGAACGGGTCCGTACGCCACTGGGCAGGATCGGCCGGCTGGCCGTCGTAGTGCACGTAGATGCCGATCCGGCGGTCGGCCTCGGGCGCCGTGATGCGGCCGGTGACGACCGGGGCGGCACCGTCGATCTCCACGAGGTCCAGCGTCACGCCACGATCGGCGAACGCGCTGCGCAGGGCCGTGGCGTTGCGCCGGACATCGGCGAGGTTGCGCGAGACGTTCGGTAGCGCGACCAGGTCGGCGAGGCTGCGCACGATCGTCGCCGCGTTGGCCTCGCGGTAGGCGCGCGCCGCCTCCACCGCCAGTTGCTGGGTCGTCATCGCTGTCTCCTGATCATAGGGATCGCCGATCCTTCGTAGCCTGTGTGGCAATGTCGCAGATCCGTGAAACCAGCCTCCGTCGTGGTATCGCGATCCTGGAAGCACTCGCCAGCGACCACGCGGTGCGCAACGGTGGCCTGCGCGTCACCGACCTGGTCGAGGTCGTGGGCCGGGAGAAGAGCCAGGTCTCTCGCACGCTGCGGACGCTGGCCGACCTGGGTCTGGTGGAACGCGACGACGGGCTGCGCCACCGCCTCAGCTGGCGGTTCTACCTGCTCGGCGCCCACGGTGGGCGTTTGCGCCTGCTGGAGCAGGCTTCGCCGCTGCTGCGACACCTCGTCGACGAACTGGGCGAACGCGCGCACCTGTCGGTGCTGCAGGACGATCAGGTGCTCACCCTTCTGTCGGAGTCGTCACCGCACTCGGTGCAGGCAGCAGGTTGGAGTGGGCGCACCGTGCCGTGCTGGTGCACAGCGTCGGGTCGCGCACTGCTGTTCGACCACGACGAGGGATCGCTGGCGGCACTGTGCGCGGACACCGACTTCTCCGGGCGAGGGCCCAACGCTCCCAGCAGCGTCGCCGAGCTGCACGAACGGATCCGGCAGGCTCGCGAGCGCGGAGTCGCCGTGGTCGTCGACGAGTTCGAAGAGGGGCTGGTGGCCGTGGCCGCGCCGGTGCGCGACGTCGACGGCCGGCTGGTCGCGGTGCTGAACGTCTCCGGTCCCACCTTCCGCCTCAGTCCCGGCCTCGTTGCGGCCGCCACCGCGGTGGCCGACGCCGCCCGCGACCTGACGCGCGCGCTGGGTCCGACGCGCTGACCGTGCCTCGGCAGGGTTACAGGTCGCCCCCCTCGTCCATCAGGCGGTGGATCTCGCGTTGGAGCAGCGCCAGCCTGGCCTCGCGGACCAGCGGGACCTCCCGCCGGCGCCGGCGCACCTGCGCGAAGTCGATGTCGGCCAGCAGCACGGTTTCGCCGGCTTCGGCCTCGCCGACGACCTGACCCCACGGGTCGACGACGTGGGAACCACCCCAAAAATGCAGGTTCCCCTCGCTGCCGACCCGGTTCACGAACACCACATAGCTTTGGTACATGCGGCCGTAGAAGCGCGTGAGGTCGCGCCAGTAGGACTGCGACTCGTAGTGCTGTGGGAACAGGCTCTGGGCGCTGCTGGTGGGGATCAACAGCACCTGCGCCCCGTCGTGCACCGCGATGAACGGCAGCTGCGGCTGCCACGCGTCGTTGCAGATCAGCGTCGCCATGCGACCCCAGCGTGTGGTGAAGGCCCGCATGGTCTGACCGGGGCTGAAGTGCTTGCGCTCGTCGAAGATGCCGTACGTCGGCAGGTACAGCTTGCGGTGCACCTG
>JALZLF010000022.1 GCA_030858865.1 Actinomycetota bacterium
GATCTCGACGGCGGCGATGCCCTCGGCCAGCTGCAGGGCGGTCTCCACCGAGTCGGCCAGGCGGCGACGGATCCCGCCCTTGGCGACCAGCCGGTCGATGACGACTTCGATCGTGTGCTGCTCGTAGCGTGCCAACGTCGGGGGGTTGGCGAGGTCGTGGACCTGTGGCGGATTGGTTCCCGACGTGATCCGTGCTCGGGCATACCCGCGCGAGGACAGGTCGCTCAGCAGCTTGGAGTACTCGCCCTTGCGCCCGCGCACCACCGGCGCCAGAACCTGGAAGCGGGTGCCGTCGGGGAGCCCTTCCAGCTGGTCGATGATCTGCTCAGCGGTCTGGCGTTGAATGGGCCGACCGCAGACCGGACAGTGCGGATGACCGATGCGGGCGTAGAGCAGCCGCAGGTAGTCGTAGACCTCGGTGATGGTGCCGACCGTTGAGCGCGGATTGCGGCTGGTCGACTTCTGGTCGATGGAGATGGCAGGTGACAGGCCCTCGATGAAGTCGACGTCAGGCTTGTCCATCTGCCCGAGAAACTGGCGGGCATAGGCCGACAGCGACTCCACGTAGCGGCGCTGGCCCTCGGCATAGATGGTGTCGAAGGCGAGGCTGGACTTGCCGGACCCGGACAGGCCGGTGAAGACCACCAGCGCGTCGCGGGGGATCTCCAGGTCGACGTTTCTCAGGTTGTGCTCGCGAGCGCCGCGGACGGTCAGGGTGTCCTGGGCGCGCGTTCTCCGGCTGGACACGACGAGAGCTCCGGGGGTGGTGCCGTTCCGCGGGGAAGAGAACCGGTGGTCCGCAGTGCAATGCTAGCGATCCCCGCAGAAGGGGTGCCGAGGGCCGCTTCCCACCCGTCCAGGCGCAGACGAACAGGTGTTCGGCCACCGTAACGCCGGAAACGGCCCGGCGCAAGCACCTCCGGGCCGTCTCCGTGCGCAGCTGGCTAGTCGATCCAGGGGATCGTCCCGCCGCCGAACTCCTCGGGGATGTCCACCTCCCGCCGCGGGAAGACCGCGACGGTCCTCGTCCGCTCGCCGGCGGTCATGCGTGCGAGGCTGTTGCCGCGGCGTCGGTGACGAACTTGCCACGCCTGGTCCACACGATGCCGTGGGCGTTGGAGTCGCGGCTGCCCCGTCCGCGTTTACTCGAGCGGTGTGGCGCGCGAGGTCACGAGCGTGCAGGGTCTCGTCGGCGCGGGGGGTCACCACGTGGCCCAGCAGGCCCATCTGCGCTCCCAGCTCAGCTCGGAACCGGGGTGTCTCGCCCAACCCGACGCTGACGGCGACCCGCCTGCCGCGGACGGCCACGTCATGGGGTCCTTCCGCGGCGAAGCCGCCGCGTTCACCGTAGGACGGCAGACCGATCAGGATCCGTCGCTGGCCGGCGTCGTCGATCGCCGTGACTGATCCGGTCAGTCCCGCGCACACCTCGCCGAAGTCGGAGTCCTGGCAAGAGTCGCCGGCGAGACCGGAGTCGGCCACGTACACGGTTCCGTCGCGACCGACCGTCAGCCCGCGCGGGTTGCGCAGGCCATGCGCGACGACGGTGAAGGGCGCGGTGAAGGGCGCGTCTTCGCTCGCCTCCCACAAGTGGTTAGGCTGCCGACATGGAAGCTCATGAGTACTCGGGCCACGTCGAGCGCGCCGGCCCCGTCGCACGTCGGACCGTCGCCACTGCCGACGGCACCGTCGAGATCCGCAAGCTGTCGGTCGGTGCGATGGACAACAACGCTTACGTGCTGGTGGACACAGGGTCCGGCGCCGCACTGCTGATCGACGCCGCCGACGAGGCCGAGCGGCTCCTGGCCGAGGTCGACGGGATGGACCTGACCGCCATCGTGACCACCCATGGCCACCGCGACCACTGGCAGGCGCTGAACCGGCTGGCCGACCTCACGGGCGCGCCGGTGTGGCTGCACCCCGACGACGCGTCGATGGTGCCACGTGCTGCCGACCGCGCCGCCGCGCACGACGAGGTGCTGCGCTTCGGGGCCGGCAGCGTACGCCTGCTCCATACTCCCGGGCACACGTCCGGCAGCACCTGTCTCCTGCTCGGCGACGGCCATCTGTTCACCGGGGACACGCTGTTCCCCGGCGGTCCTGGCCGGACAACATCGGTCGAGGACTTCGCCGCGATCATGCGGTCGCTGCGTGAGCGCGTGTTCACCCTGGGCGACGACACCTGGGTGTATCCGGGCCACGGCGACGACACCACGCTGGGCGCCGAGCGCGGGTCACTCGACGAATGGCAGGCCCGCGGCTGGTGACCTCAGAAAGCGTGCACCGCCGTGCCGGCAATCGCCGCCGACGGCTGCCAGGACCGCCCCTCGCTCGTCGATGAGGTCAACAGCCGTCGACCACTTGTGAGCAGCGATGATACAGGCGTAGCCGCTCAGAAGGCGGGTCGCGGGACCCGCTCCTGCGGCGGCGGAGTGGGGATCCGCCAGAAGCAGACATCGTGCGGCGAATCACTGTGTTCTTGCTCATGGCCGTGCTCTCGGTCGTACCCGGCAGCAGCGCCTTGGCCGGTCAGCGACCAGAGACCAACACCATCCACGTGCGCGAAACCGAGACGTTTCCGGACGTCGGTTGCGAGCAGGTCGTGCCCATCACGATCACCTACCGGGGAGTGATCCACGAGACCCTGTTCCGCGACGGCCGGGGCCATGTCACCGGCACCTTCACCGGCACCTTCACGTTCAGCGAAGCGGGCGTGGACTACGCCGGTCACTTCACCACCTGGTTCGGCTTCAATGCCAACCGTCGGAACTGGAACAGCACGGAGACCTTCAGCGCAGTCGGTCGCGGCAGCGACGGCTCCCACGTCCGCTTCCATCTGGTCGCTCACGTCTCCAGCAACGCCCAGGGGGATGTCACCGTCGAGTTCATCCGCGAGCGGGGCACTGCTGAGGGGTGGCAGGACCGATGTCATGGCCGGTCGAAAGGGAAATGCGGCCCCAGGCTTGACGTGCGTGCTCCCGGGCCCGGCGGTGCCGGGCCACAGTCCTCAAGTGGCGAAGCGGTAGGACAAGGGCCCGGGAGCCGAACGCCGCCCTACAACGCCGCGACGTTGAGCAGCTTCTCCTGGGTGGAGTCGGGGTCGTCGGCGTCGTTCCATTCCAAGTTCCCGCTGGCCTGCAGGGCGGACTTGACCTGGGGCGGGGAGGCGCCGGGGTTGCTGGCCTTGTACAACGCCGCCGCACCGGCGACATGCGGGGAGGCCATCGACGTGCCGCTGATGGTGTTGTAGCCGCCGCTCAGCCACGTCGAGTTGATGCAGACACCGGGGGCGATGAGGTCGACGTCGGCGCCGTAGTTCGAGAAGTCGGCAAACGTGTCGTCGACGTCACTGCGGCAGGTCGGTGCCCCGCCACCGCCGGATTTGCCGTTGAAGTCGGCTAGCGCCGAGACGGTGATGACCTCGTCGTACGTCGCCGGCCTGGAGGTGTTCGCGTCGGCGGCGGAGTTGCCGGCCGCCACCGCGTAGGTGACGCCGGCGTTGACCGACTTGCAGATGGCGTTGTGGTAGCTGTCGGTGCCGCCGCAAACGCTGTCGCCGCCCGATCCGCCGAGGCTCATGTTCGCCACCTCGATGATGCTGGCGTTGGCGGTGACGTAGTCGATGCCGCAGATGACCGACGACGTCGTCCCACTCCCGCGGTTGTCCAGGACCCGGACTGCCCACAGCCGGGCTCCCGGCGCCACGCCGACGACACCGTTGCCGTCGTCCTTGGCCGCGACGGTGCCGGCCACGTGCGTCCCGTGGCCGTTGCCGTCGTCGAAGGTGTTCGGCCCGCGCACGCAGTTCCTGCCGCCGACCACGTTGAGGTCGGGGTGGTCGACGTCGATGCCGGTGTCGATGATCGCGACGTCGACGCTGACCGCGCCCGCGCCGTCGCCCGAAGCCGCTGACGACAGCTCGCCGTCGATGCGGTCGATGCCGGTGGGCAGCGTCTGGGCCTGGATCGTCTGGTCGCCTCCGGGCTTGGCCTGGGTCGTCACGACGCGGTTCTGCTCGACCGCGGCCACACGGGGGTCGGCTGCGACCGCCCGGGCCTGGGACGCCGACATGCGGGCGGCGTAACCACGCAGGGCGTGGCGATACACGTGGTCAACCACAACGCCGTGGCGGCCCGCGTGGACGGCGGCCACCGAAGCGGCGGACGCCTCGGCGTCGAGGGTGACGATGTAGGACCCCGGTACCACGTCACCGGGCTGCGGACTTGCCGAAGCCGCCGAGGGCAGAAGGAAGGCGAGCAAGAGCAGGGGTAGCACCAGCAAACGGGCCATCGACGACCTCCTGGGGCAGCGGGCCGCGCGGTCACGGCCTCGACGGGTTGACGCTCTTGCCTGTTCAGTACGCCGCCGCGACGCCATCTCCTGCCATGACCACAAGAAATGCCGCAAAGCGGGCCGCAGTCAACCGGGCCACAGTGTCCGAACGTCTGGCCGGAACGCTGAGCTGCGCTAGAGCGCTTGACGCACGAGCAGGTCGTCGAAGCTGAAGATCACCGATGCGTTGTCCGCGGTGCTGGGCAGCTGGGCGCGGACGCCGGGGGAGCCGGCGGTCTGAAGCTGTGGTTCGGAGTCTTGGGCGCTGAACTGCCAGGTGGTTGGCTCGAGTTCGCTTGCCAGCCACACCCGCATCCGCACGGTCGTCGGGTTGGTACCGACGGCTTGCATCCGCAGGCGCAGGGGCACGCCAGGTTCCCTTGGCTCTGCCGACGTCATCTTCACCTGGGGACCGAGGCCGGTGGTCGCGCCGTTGATGATCTTTTCGCCCTTGAGGTACACCGCTCCGGTGTCGAACTGCAGCTTGCCTCGGTACTCGGTGTTGCGGGCGACCGAGCGTGCCACGCCGATGGCGACCTGGCGGTAGCCGTCGGCGGACTTGTCGGTGGTGACCGAGAAGGACAGGTCGGTGTCTTGCAGTGGCACCTCGGGCAGCAGCGCGCTAGAACCCGTCGCGGCGGTGGCCACGATGTTGCCGCTGTCACCATCGACGTCGAGGGCAGACGACGCGCCGACCAAGGCGTAGGGCCCTCCCACGTCAGCTGAACCCCAGCCACCGGTCACCCGCCGGGTGAAGCCGTCCCGGGCGGCATCCGCCGGCGGCGGCACATCCCCGCCGACCGTGAGGTTGCGGGAGAACTCCGAGGTGTTGCCGGCGGTGTCTGTCGCCGTGGAGCTCACCACGTCGCCAAGCGCCACACCCGTGACCAGAGCGGTGAAGGAACCGTCGCTCCTGGCTGTCCCAGCGCCGGAGAAGACATGTCCCTCGCCGTGGACGTCGGCGCCCGAGTCGGCCTTGAACACCTCGACGGTGCAGCCGGGGCAGGCCGTTCCCGACACCGTCGACGTGGTGGCCGCGCTCAGCTCGGGGAAGTTCAGCTGCTCGTTGGCACCGCTGTCGCTGTCACCGGCGTCGTTGGGGTTGACCTTGCCCAGCGGAGCGATGTCGATGCCGAGGCCGACGTTGCCGAAGGTGGAGTTCTGGGTGATGGTGTTGAAGTCGTTGTCGGCGTTGCCGGTGATCGTGACCCCGGCTGACTCGTTGGAGATGGTGTTGCCTGGCCCGACGGTGTTCAGCGTGGCGCGGTTGGTCAGGTACACCCCGAACTCGGTGTTGGGGATGGCACCACCGGCGCTGCCGATGCCGACCCGATTGTCTCTGAACGTGTTGTAGGACACCCCGTCGAACTTGATGGCGCTGCCGACGTTGCCGCCGATCACGTTGTCCGAGATCGTGTTGTAGGTGACCCGGTCCTCCAAGCGGATGCCATGGGTGCCGTTGCCCGTGTCGGACGAGACCGCGTTGCCGGTGACGTCGGTGCCGATGTAGTTGCCGATGACCTTGTTGTTCTTCACCCCGGTGCCGTGGGACAACTCGACCCCGCCGCGTGCGTTGCCGGAAAGGACGTTGCGCTCACCGCGCCCCGTGCCGCCGATCAGCACGTTGTTGACACCGGCGTTGGCGTCCACGCCGTGACCCCTGTTGATCAGTGGCACACCCGACGGGCTCAAGCCGATGAGGTTGCCCTGGATCACCAGAGCGGAGGTGCCGGCGTCGTAGGTGTAGATGCCGGCGTAGGCGTTGCCGGAGATGATGTTGCGCTGTGCGGGGGCGGTGCCGCCGATCACCGTTCTGCTGGCCGCCTCACGGTTGAGGATGCCGGCCGAACCCACAATCCGCGCCGAGCTGTAGGTCCCGGCGGCGTTGGTGCCGATGAAGTTGCCCTGCAGCACGTTGCCGACCGCGGCGCTGCCGTAGATGCGTACTCCCACATAGGAGTTGTAGACCGCCAAGCCGCGCAGCACGTTGCCGGGCGAGGTGATCGTGAAGGCGTCAAACGCGCCCTCGCCGCCTCCGACCACCTGAATCTTGATCGCGGCGTTGCTGACCACCGGATCGGTGTTGGGCGCCGCCCCCGGCTGGGTGTAGCCGTCGATCGTCGTCGGCCCCGTGACGTCGCTCAGCGTTGGCAGCCGGCTCTTCAGCGTGATGGTCTTCAGGCCGGTGCCGATGGCGAAGTTGACGGTGTTCGCACCCGCCAGGGCGTTGGCCTCCTCGATCGCCGCCCGCAGCGTGCACGAGCCGCTGGCCGCCGCACAGATCCCGTCGCCGGCATTGACATCGCCGCCGTCGCGCCCGTAGTTGACCGTCAGCGTGATCCCTGCGGCCGCGGCGGTCACGCCGGCGTCCGACGTCGTCGTCAGCGAGCTGCGCTGCCCGCTGTCGCTCGGCGAGACGTGCGGCGCCGCGACGTCGCCGGCGTCGGTGGTCAGCAGCTGCAAGTCGGCGACGTCGACGCAGCCGTCACGGTTGACGTCCTCGACCGAACCGCCTCGGCAGTTCCCGCCGTTGCGTTCACGCAGCCGCACCCACTCCAGCGCCCCCTCCATCACGTCGGCGTGGTTGACCACGCCGTCGAGGGTCAAGTCAGGCGCGGGAACGGTGTCCGACGACACCGGCGGCGCGACCGCCGCGCCAGGCGCGGCCAGCAGGCGGCTGGAGGCGCCGACCCGCACCGTCAGTGAAGGTGGCGCGGCGACGCGCACGGTGGTGCCCTCGGTGTCGACCAGCAGGGTGCCGGAGAAGTCCAGCTCCAAAAGGCCCTCAGCGGTCGGCAGCACCTGCAGGCGTCCCAGCCGCACCGTCCCCGCGGCGCGACCCGAGGCCCGGCGCCCCTTGCGCGGATGCACGCAGTCCGACGTCGCGCAGGTCACCAAGCCCAACGACACACCACCCGCGTGCGCCGCACTCAACGGGACCACGCCGCGACCGAGCGCAGCCAGACCGTTGCCCTTACGCGGCTGCACCCCCGCGAACTCGGCGTTGGCCGTGTCGAACCGCAGATCGGTCTCATAGCCCGCCAGGTCACCCGGCACGCCCCTGAGCGCCAAACGCAGGTCGATCGCCTCACCAGCCCTGACCCAACGCGGAGCGCTGACCACCAGCCG